>SIRY01000217.1 GCA_004366215.1 Actinomycetota bacterium
CCCCAGCTGACGTAGGTCGTCGAGCCGCCGTGCGGCCTCTTGGAGGTCGCCACCGAGGGAGTGCGCCTCGGTGACCTCGAGGACGAGCCGGTCCGTCGCGACGCCTCGGAGGAGCTGGGCGACGTCGCGGGAGAAGCTCGAGCTCATGAGGTGGCGGGCGGCCACGTTGACGGCGAGCAGCGGCGGCGTCGCTACGTCGTCGAGGAGGTGGCAGGCGTGCTCCAACGCGGCGAGGTCGAGGCGCCGAGCGAGCGCAGCGTCACGCTCGACGACGTCCATGAACTCGCTGGCTGGAACACATCGGCCGGCGTCGTACCAACGTGCGAGGAGCTCGGCACCGACGACGCGTTGGCCGTGGAGGTCGACCTGAGGCTGGTACCAGAATCGCAGCGCCGGCGTGCCGATCGCACCACCAAGCGTGGCTCGGACGCGGTGCCGTCGCTCCGCCTCGCGGGCCATCGAGGCCTCGAAGACGACGGTGGTCGCTCCGCCAGAGGCCTTGGCAGCGTACATGGCCTCGTCGGCGTGCGCGAGGAGCGTCTCGACGTCAGACCCCGCCGTGCCCCAGACGGCCCAACCGAGGCTCGCCGCGAGGGGGCCTGCGGGGGTCTCGACGGCTGCGGCCGCGAGGATGAGGCTCGAGACCCAAGTGAGACCCTCGGTGCCAAGCGGGGCGAGGATGCCGAACTCGTCGCCGCCGAGGCGAGCGACGATGAGCCGAGGTGGTAGCCTCGCTAGCGAGGCGCCGACGAGAGCGAGGATGCGGTCGCCTTCTGAGTGGCGGTAGGTGTCGTTCCACTCCTTGAAGCCGTCGAGGTCGAGGATGCCAAGGGCAAAGGGGGTGCCCTCGGTACGCGCTTGCTGGCAGAGCAGCTCGGCCTCCTCGAGGAAGGCACGTCGGTTCGGCAGGTTGGTGAGCGCGTCGCGGCGCGCTGAGGCGTGCTGGGCGTCCCGCTCTGCGCGCAGCGACGCTTCGAGCTGGATGCGAGTGCGCTGAGCTGCGAGCGTCGTCGCCATGCGCTCGAGGAGGAGGAGCTCGCGGTGTGGGCTGATGGGGCTTCGCTGGGAGCGCGCGCAGAGCACGAGCTCGGGTGCCTCGGGAATCGGCGTGGCGAAGAGCCAGTCCTCGAGGACTGCGCTCGCGCGGTCCCACCGAGCTGGTCGCGGTGTGAGCCTGAGCGCGCGAGCCTGCTGCTCTCGACGAACGCGCGCGCAGAGCCGCTCGAGCGCCGTCGGCAGCGAGGAGATCGCCGAACCTGGGCGCTCAGCGGACGACTGTGAGAGCACGGTCGAGCCGCCGGTGAGGATGGCGAGGTCGAAGAGTCTCGACGCCACCAGGGTCTCTGTCGCAGCGCGCGCGAGCTCCTCCGTGGTGCTGCAGGCGAAGAAGCGATCCGTCGTCGTCGCGAGGGTCTCAAAGAGCTGAGCGAGTGCGATCCGCTCGGCGACGGCTGCAGCGCGAGCGAGGGTGTCGGAGGCTCCGAGCGCAACGCGCTCGAGGAAGCGCGGCAGGTGAGCAGGGAGCGACGACTGCGCCGCGGCGAGGACCACGACGACGACGCGGATGTCGTCGGCGAAGCGCAGCGGGATGGCTCCGGCGATGGGTACGCCCCGTAGGCGAGGGTCGCTCCGCCAGTGGTCTGGTAGCTCGAGGTGGCTGGCGGGGCGCTGGATGGTCACGGTGTGTCCGCGTTCGAGCGCGAGACCGGCGAGCGACACGCGGTCAGTGTCGCGGCGGAGGATCTCTGGCAACCCCAAGATCGAAGGTGCGAGGGGTCCGAGCGTCGCGAGCCGCTCGAAGCGGCGCTCCCCATCTGAAGTAGCGAGCACGTCCACGCCGTCGACCCCCGGCACCTCACTCAGGCGGTGCGCGAGCTCGAGGACCGTCGACTCTGGAGCCTCGCTCGTGCGGCTGCGTAGCCACGCGACGATGAGCTCAGCGCGTCGATCCATCTCGAGACGCTCACTGCGCAGCGACTCTTGGTGCAGCTCAGCGGCGGTGTGGGCGAGCGCATCGATGATGAGTGCGACCTCGACGGGCAGGGCGCCAAGGTCAGCACGGTAGAGCGACAGTAGGTAGCGGGTCCCGTCGTCGGCTCGCGCAGCCGCTGAGAGCGATCCTTCGATGCCAAAGCGCCGAGCTCGGTCGCGCCATGGTGCGAAGATCGGCTCATCGACGGTTGCGACCTGCGGTGACAGCGTGCGCAGCGTGAGGCCTCCGGGTCCCTGACCGCTCAGGACGGTCGGATCGTCGCTCAGCTCGAGCCCGTCGCAGTAGGCAGCGGCTTCGCCTGCCTTGGCAATGATGGTGGCGACACGATCCTCGGGGCCTACACGCGCCCAGAAGCCAGCGAGCGTCGGTGGCTCACAGAAGAGGCGAAGCGCTTCTGCGAGACGCTCGTCGAGGGAGCGCGGGGCGGCACGTCGCAAGATCCTCTGAGCCTGGAACGCCTTGAGGACGAGGTCGAGCACCCTACTCTCGGGTCCGGCGGGTAGCTCAGCGACGCTCATCGTGCTCCTCGGGGCGCTCTCTCGACTCTTATCGTACGACACGCGTGGCGCTTGAGCTCGTAGCGCGACCGAGACCTGAGCTAGGCTCGGCGCATGGACCAGAGCGTGTCGAGGCGCGAGGACGACGCTGCTGAGCTCGTCGAGTTCGAAGTCGACGGTGAGCTGCATCGAGCAGCGCGAGGTCAGCTGCTCGTGGAGATCCTCGGGGCGACGGTGCCTCACGTGTGCTACCACCCCCAGCTCGGTAGCATCGGCACGTGTGACACGTGCCTCGTCGAGGTCGACGGGGCCTACGCACGCGCGTGCGAGGTGACGGTGGAAGCTCACCTCACGGTGCGCACCCGCGGTGTCGACCTACGCCTCGAGCGACGTCGAGCAGGCGCAGCGCTCCTTAGCAACCACGAGCTCTACTGTACGGTGTGCGACAACTCCAACGGCGACTGCGAGCTGCACCAGGCGGCGTGGGACCTCGAGCTTGACGAGGAGGCAGCGCAGTTCACGCCGAAGCCGTACGAGGTCGACGACTCCCACCCGTTCTACCGCTACGACCCGTCGCAGTGCATCCTCTGCGGGCGGTGCGTGCAGGCCTGCCAGGAAGTGCAGGTGAACGAGACGCTAACGATCGACTGGTCTCTCCCGCGGCCGCGAGTGCTCTGGGACGGTGGTAGGCCGGCGGGGGAGTCGAGCTGCGTGAGCTGCGGGCACTGCGTCAGCGTCTGTCCTTGCAACGCGCTCATGGAGAAGAGCATGCTCGGCCGTGCAGGGACCCTGAGCTGGCTCGGCGATCGGGCGCTTCGCCCGCTGATCGAGCTCACCAAGGCGACGGAGCCGGTGATCGGCGTCAAGCCGGTCTTTGCCCTATCGGACGCCGAGTCGCAGCTGCGCCGAAGCTACGTACGTCGAACGAAGACGGTGTGCACCTACTGCGGTGTGGGGTGTTCCTTCGACGTCTGGACGAGGGGCCGCGAGGTGCTTCGCGTCCATCCAGAGCACGGTCCGACGAACGGCATCTCGACCTGCGTCAAGGGCAAGTTCGGTTGGGGGTTCGTCAACGCTCCAGATCGTCTAGTCCGGCCACTCGTGCGCCGCGACGGGCGCTTCTGTGCGACGAGCTGGAGCGACGCGCTCGAGACGATCGCCGAGCGACTCCGAGCGATCATCGCCGAGAGTGGTCCCGATGCGGTCGGCGTCATCGCCTCGTCGAAGGGTACGAACGAGGAGGCGTACCTTGCTCAGAAGCTCGCGCGGGCCGTGATCGGGACGAACAACGTCGACAACTGCTCACGCTACTGCCAGTCGCCCGCCACGATGGGGCTGTGGCGCACTGTCGGCTACGGAGGCGACGCAGGCTCCGTGGAAGACCTGGCTCGCGCGGACCTCGTCATACTCGTCGGGTCGAACACCGCGGAGAGCCATCCGGTCATCGCCGCGCGTATCAAAGCGGCGCACAAGCAGGGGCGCCTCCGCCTGGTCGTCGCTGACCTCCGTCGCCACGAGATGGCCGACCGAGCCGACCTGTTCCTGCGTCCCCGACCGGGTACTGACCTTGTGTGGCTGAGCGCTGTGACGCGCCTCCTCATCGAAGAGGGTCGCGTCGACGAGGCGTTCGTGCGAGAGCGAGTGAGCGGCTTTGAGGCGTACCGCGCGAGCCTCGAGCCGTTCGACCTCTCCACAGCGGAGCGCCTCAGTGGAGTCGCTGCCGCAGACCTGCGGAGGCTTGCAGAGATGATCGCCTCGTCGCCCCGGGTGGCGATCGCCTGGGCGATGGGCGTGACCCAGCACGAGGGCGGCTCTGACACGTCGACGGCGATCTCCAACCTCCTGCTCGTCACCGGCAACTACGGACGTCCCGGGACAGGCGCCTATCCCTTGCGCGGCCACAACAACGTGCAAGGAGCGAGCGACTTTGGAGCCATGCCGAGCTACCTACCAGGCTACGAGGCTGTCTCGGACTCGTCCGTGCGGGCGAAGTGGTCGTCGCTCTGGGGGGTCACGGTTCCAGAGCGCGCTGGGCTCGACAACCACCAGATGATCGACGCCGTCCACGCGGGTGCCCTCCGTGCCCTCATCGTGGTGGGTGAGGAGCTCGGTATCGTCGACGCGAACGCGCTCCACGTTCAAGACGCGCTGCGGCGCTTGGATCTTCTCGTCGTGTCCGACCTGTTCCTCTCGCGAACGGCGACGTTTGCAGACGTCGTGCTTCCGGCGGCAGCGTCACTCGAGAAGGAGGGAACGTTCACGAACACTGAGCGCCGCATCCAACGGCTCTACCAGGCGATGCCGCCACCGGGCGAGGCGCGGCCAGACTGGGAGTGGCTCGTCGCGCTGGCTCAGGCGCTCGGGGCGCCGTGGCGGTACACTCACCCGAGTGAGGTGATGGCGGAAGCGGCCTCGGCGGCCGCCATCGTGGCCGGGGTGAGCTACGAGCGCCTCGAGGGCTACGCGTCGCTGCAGTGGCCGGTCGCACCCGACGGCCACGACACGCCACTGCTCTACACGCAGCGCTTCGCCTTCGACGACGGCAAGGCGCGGCTCTGGCCACTCGAGTGGCACGAGCCCTCTGAGCAGCCCGACGAGGAGTTCGACCTCCACCTCAACAACGGCCGCCTCCTCGAGCACTTCCACGAAGGCAACTTGACGTACCGTACCGCAGGCATCGAGGCCCAGACCCCTCAGCCCTTCGTCGAAGTCTCCCCTGAGCTCGCCGCAGAGCGAGGGCTTCGAGATGGTCAGCTGGTGCGCCTCGTCTCGCGCCGAGGGGCGGTTCGGGTGCGGGTGCTCGTGACCGATCGTGTTCGGGGACGTGAGCTGTACATGCCCATGAACGGACGAGCGAACCACGAGGCGGTGAACGTGCTGACGAGCTCGGCGACGGATCGTGCGACGCACACCCCCGCCTTCAAGGAGCTCGCGGTCCGGCTCGAGGCCCTCGGGGACCCCGTTGGGGTCGCCGTGCCTCGTCGCAACTGGCGCTTTGGTCGGCGGACTCCGCAGCGAGGAGTCGCGATCGAGGGCAAGCGCCGGCGCCGTGACTACCGGGATCCGACTCGCAGCGGAGGGAGGTACGGTGGCTGAGCCGCTCGAGGTCGTACCGAGCGAGGCGCTGTGGTCGAGCCTGGAGCCTGCGGGCGCCCGTGAGCGCGACCGTCGACTCGACGCCGTGCGCCGCGCGGTGGCTGTGGTGGCAGAACGCCTCGAGACGCCGGCCGGGCGTCGGGGTGTCGAGGCAGTGGCGCGGCTGCTCGCAGTCCTCGCCACCACGTCGCCGCGAGTAGCGGAGGGGCTCGGGCGAGGCTTCGCGCGGGCGGCAGCGGCGCTCGAGACGTCATCGACCCCGAGTCTGCGCGAGCTCGCTCGTCTCACGCGCTCCCGCGAGCTGCGGCGCGGGCTCTGGATCCTCATCGAGCTGATCGCAGGGCTCGGCGAAGCGTCGGCTTCAGCTTCGCGGTCGGGATTGCCTGCGGGGGCAGCGCCGCGCGAGGGTGTAACCCGAACGGGCGACGGGGCGTCCGATACTCCGTGAGGAGAGGCGTGTGGTGGCACGGGCACCGGTGGGTCGCGGCACGGCGCCTTGCCGAGGGCCGGCGTGCTGGCTACCATGAGGACAGCCCGAGCGGTGGCGATCCCACGCCCGAGGTGAGATGGTCGGACGGCTCCGCACAGAGCGTCCGGCGGCAGAACCCAGAAAGGGGGTCCCGTGCCGATGCAAGCCGGCTCGATGGAGGAGCAGTTCCCGCTCATCCAGCGGCTCAACGAAGATGGTGAGCTCGTTGGAGAGCTCGGCATCGTCGACGAGCAGGGCCTCGTCGACGTCTACCGGTCCATGGTGATGCTGCGCCGGTTCGACGAGCGCGCGTGGAATCTCCAACGCCAAGGGGTCATCGGAACCTACGCACCGTTCAAGGGTCAAGAGGCGGCGCAGCTCGGTGCAGCGTACGGTCTTGGAGCACGTGACTGGCTTGTGCCGACGTACCGTGACTGGGCTGCCTGTTGGGCGCGGGGGGTGCCTCTTGAGCACGGGCTGTTCTTCGCGAAGGGCCACCCCCGGATGGGAGCTGTTCCCGAGGAAGCTCGGGTCTTCCCGGCGCAGGTCGTCATCGCGGCCCAGACGCTCCACGGCGTGGGACTCGCCTGGTCGCTCAAGCTACGGCGAGAGGCTGCAGCGGCGCTCGTGACCTTCGGCGACGGTGCGGCGAGCCAGGGCGACACGCACGAGGCCATGAACTTCGGGTCGGTCTTTGGGGTTCCCCTCATCTTCTTCTGCGAGAACAACCACTGGGCCATCTCGGTGCCGCTCGAGCGCCAGATGCGCTCAGAGACTGTGGCCCAGCGCGCGCTCGCCTACGGTATGGAGGGCTTCCGCGTCGACGGTAACGACTACGTCGCTGTGGTCAACCTCGTGCACGACCTCGCAGAGCGAGCGCGTCGCGGAGAAGGCCCGTTCCTCGTCGAGGCGGTGACCTACCGACTCGGCGCGCACACGACGGCGGACGACCCGACGAAGTACCGAGCGAGCGATGAAGAGCAGCGGTGGGAGCAACGCGACCCCATCCGACGGCTCGAGCGCTTCCTCCTCGGTCGTGGCCTGCTCGACGACGCGGGGATCGCAGAGGCCGAGGAGGCTGCGCTGCAGGAGGTCGAGGCCACGCTCGAACGGTTCCGTCAGGCCCTCGAGGAGGATCCGGCCGTACTCTTCGACCACGTCTACGCCGAACTCACGCCGCAGCTCGCGGCTCAGCGTGACCGCTTCGTGGCCCGAGCCAAGGAGGTCGAGCACTGATGGCCAAGCTCACGATGGCCCAAGCGCTCAACCAGGCACTCGGGCAGGCTCTCGAGGCGGATGAGCGCGTCATCGTCCTTGGCGAGGACGTCGGGCGCGACGGCGGGGTGTTCCGCATCACGGACGGCTTGATCGATCGCTTCGGTGCGGAGCGCGTGATCGACACGCCGCTCGCCGAGTCGGGGATCGTCGGGACGTCTGTGGGCCTAGCGATGGGCGGCATGCGGCCGGTGGCTGAGATCCAGTTCTTCGGCTTCATCTACGAGACGATGGATCAGATCGCCTCGCAGGCGGCGCGGGTTCGGTTCCGCTCGATGGGACGCTTCAGCGCGCCGCTCGTCATTCGCACGCCCTACGGAGGCGGGGTCAAGGCCCCTGAGATTCACTCGGACTCTCTCGAGGCGCTCTTCGTGCACACGCCCGGCATCAAGGTGGTGACGCCCTCGAATCCCTACGACGCGAAGGGGCTCCTGCTCGCAGCTATCGACGATCCAGATCCGGTGCTCTTCCTCGAGCCGATGCGGCTGTACCGGGCATTTCGCGACGAGGTTCCAGAGGAGCCCTACCGCGTACCCCTCGGCGTCGCTAACGTCGTTCGCGCTGGACGCGACATCACGCTCATCGGGTGGGGGGCGTCCATGCCCGTGGTGCTCCAAGCCGCTGACGAGCTCGTCGCGCGCCACGACGTGGTGCCAGAGGTCGTGGATCTTCGCACGCTCTCGCCACTCGACGAGTCGACGATCATCCAGAGCGTCCAGCGAACCCAACGGGCGGTGGTCGTTCACGAGGCGGTCCGCTCGGCCGGCCTTGGTGCGGAGGTGGCAGCGCTGATTCAAGAGCGCGCGCTGCTCTACCTCGAGGCACCGGTTGGACGGGTGTCGGGCTACGACACGCCGTATCCGATGACCATGTTCGAGGATCTGTGGTTGCCTGATGCCACGCAGGTCGTCAGTGCGGCGCTCGCTGCGCTGCGGTTCTAGCCGTTCGAAACGGAGCTCGTCGGTGGAGGATGGCGCCTGTCGCGCCACGCGGCTGAGAGGACTTGCATGGAGTGGAAGTTTCCAGACGTCGGTGAGGGACTGCACGAGGCCCAGGTCGTCGCGTGGCACGTGCACGAGGGGGACCACGTAGAGCGCGACGCTCCGCTCCTCGACGTCGAGACCGACAAGTCTGTCGTCACGATCCCGTCGCCGGTGGCGGGGACGGTTGAGAAGGTGTTGTTCCGCGAGGGCGACACGGTCCACGTCGGTGAGGTTGTCGTGGTCTTTGGTGGTGCCGACGGTGTCGCCTCTGACGACGGGGGTCGCTCGAGCGGGGCACCGGCACCGGCCGCCGAGGTGTCTCCCACCGTGGATGCGACGGCGTCGCCGAGCGCCGAGCCGAGCCCGGTGGTCCTCGCGACCCCAGCGGTGAGGCGGCTCGCCCGCGAGCTCGGCGTTGCCCTGACTGAGGTTCGTGGGACGGGGGAGCGCGGTCGCGTCCTCGCAGAGGACGTTCGGCGAGCGGCCGAGCAGCGTTCGGAGCCTGCCGGCGGGCATCAGCCGGAGCAGGTCCAGGGAGCGCCGGGGCAGCCGGCTCGCGCGAGGGCTGAGACGGTCGCGCCGGTCGAGAGTGCCTCTGAGACTCCAGCGGTGGAGCTGCAGCCGGCGGACCAGCGGCGACCTCTCGTGGGCGTGCGTCGGCGGATCGCCGACAACATGGCTCGTGCTTGGGCCCACGCGGTTCACGTCACGGTCGTCGAGGAGCTCGTCGTCGACGAACTCGTCGCGCTGCGCGAGCGCATCAACGCGTACCTCGCGCCGCAGCGGATGAGCTACCTCCCCCTCGTAGTCAAGGCGGTGGCGAGCGTGCTCGCCCGATTTCCAGAGTTCAACGCCTCGCTGGACGAGGAGGCTCGCGAGATCGTGGTCCACGCCCAGCGCCACATCGGCATCGCGGTCGACGATCCCGAGGGGCTCCTCGTACCCGTCGTACGCGACGCGGATCGACGCTCGGTTCGTGAGCTCGTCACCGAGCTCGGGCGCCTCATCGAGGGTGCTCGTCAACACACGCTGGGCCCGGCGGATCTCACCGGATCGACGTTCACCATCACGAACTTTGGCTCGATCGGGGGCATCGTGGCGACGCCGATCATCAACTACCCCAACGTGGCCATCCTCGGCATGGGGCCGATCCGTCGACGAGCTGTCGTTCGCGCCGATGATCGTGTTGAGCCCGCGTCGGTCATGTTCCTCTCGCTCACGTTCGACCACCGTGTCGTCGACGGTGGGGCGGCGTCACGTTTCCTCGTCGCGCTCAAGGCGATGCTCGAGAATCCGGCGGCGTTGCTCACGGAGCTCGTGTGATGGTCGTCGGTGAGCTCATCGAGACGGTCGACCTGCTCGTCATCGGCGGAGGTCCCGGTGGCTACACGGCGGCGTTGCGCGCGGCCCAGCTCGGTCGAGACGTCGTGCTGGTAGAGGAAGCCGACGTTGGCGGCGTGTGCCTGAACGTAGGCTGCATCCCCTCGAAGGCTCTCATCGAGCTCTCTCGCGAGGCGGCCACCGTGGGAGTCCTCGCAGATCGGGGGGTGGTCGTCGAAGGTGTGCGCCTTGACTTCGGTCGAATTCGCGACGCGGTCCAGGCAGCGCGGGATCGTCTCACTGGTGGTGTACGCCAGCTCCTCGCAGCCGCCGGCGTCGAGGTGGTGAGCGGGCGCGCCTCGCTGACCGGCCCGCAGCAGGCCCGCGTCCAGGGTCCTCACGAGGCTATGCAGGTTCGCTTTCGGCAGGCGATCGTGGCCACCGGCTCGCGCGTGCGTGAGGTCCCAGGCCTGTCAATCGATCACGATGTCGTGCTCGACTCGACCGATCTCCTCTTTCGGGATCGGCCACTCGAGCGGCTCGTCGTGATCGGGGGCGGCTACATCGGACTCGAGCTCGGCACGGCCTGGGCTCGACTCGGCAGCGAGGTGAGCATCGTCGAGGCGCTCGACGACGTGCTGACCGGCGCCGAGCCCGAGGTGCGACGCCAGCTCCGCGACGGCCTTCGACGCCTCGGCGTCGCTGTTCGAACGTCGAGCACCGTGGTGGCACACGAGCGCACGCGTGCTGGGGTCGCGCTCCGGGTGCAGCACGGTGCTGACGTCGAGACCGTCGAGGCTGACGCGGTCGCGGTCGCGGTTGGGCGTGAGCCACGGCTTGATCCAGAGCTTGGCCTCGAGCACGCAGGCGTGGACGTGCGTGATGGACGCGTCGTCGTCGATGCCAGTCGGCGCACCTCAAACCCGGCGATCTTCGCGATCGGAGACATCACGCCGGGCCCCATGCTCGCGCACAAGGCCTACCTGGAAGCCAAGGTAGCTGCAGAGGCCGCGAGCGGTCTTTCGTCTGGCTTCGATGTCCAGGTGATCCCCGCGGTCGTCTTCGGGGAGCCTGAGGCTGCGTGGGCGGGCATGAGCGAGGCGGAGGCTCGCGCAGCATTCGGCGACGTCGTCGTCGGCCGCTTCCCGTACCGCGCGAACGGACGAGCCGTCGTGCTCGGGCACACGGAGGGCGAACTGAAGGTCATCGCGCGGCCTGACGGGGGGGTCGTTGGCGTCTGGATCGTCGGCGCGGAGGCCTCGAACCTCATCGGGGAGGCTGCGCTCGCCATCGAGCTCGGCGCCACCCTCGAAGACCTCGCGCTCACGATCCACCCGCACCCCACGCTGACAGAGATGGTGCCCGAGGCAGCCGAGGTGGCGCTCGGCCGGCCAACTCACCTTATCGTACGCACCGCCGGCCACGCCGCAGCGGCGCGGAGCTCGTCGCGGGCGCGGGGGTCGGCGACCTGAGTCACGATCGCGTCCGCTTGCTCGAGCGCGCTCGCACCGAAGAGGTGAGCGACGCCGTGCTCGGACACGAACGCGGAGTGCTGAAACGACGTGACCGGCGTCGCCAGCGCGGGGACGACGCTTGAGCGATCGGATGGGAGGTGCCAGGCGCGCACAGCGATGATCGACTGCCCGCCTGGCGCGTGCAACGCACCGACCGTGAAGTCGGGTTGGCCGCCAAAGCCGGAGATGGTGCGCGCGCCGATGTGGCTCGCGTTCGCTTGCGCGTGGAGGTCGACTTCGATCGCTGCGTTGACAGCGGTCATGGCGTCGTGGCGCATGATCGTCGAGGGATCGTTGACCGTCTCGGTACGCAGCAGCCGCAGGCGCGGGTTGCGATCGGCCCAGGCGTAGAGCTCGGGTGAGCCGAAGAGGAACGACGCGACGATGGGCTGCATTGGGTCGAGAGCACCCCGCTGCTCGAGGCGCAGGATGCCGTCGCTGATCATCTCGCTCCAGACGCGAAGCCCTCGGCGACTCGCGAGGTGTCCGAGCACCCGGTCAGGGATCGCGCCGATGCCGAGCTGGAGCGTCGCCCCATCTCGTATCAGCTCGGCGACGTTGGCGGCGATCGCGTCTGCCTGCCGGTCCTCGCGCGCCTGCGACTGCGGCGAGGCGAGCGCGGCGGGTACCTCGACGGCGAGGTCGATGAGGTCAGTGGTGAGCTCGCCATCGCCAAAGACGTACGGCATCGAGGGGTTGATCTGCGCGACCACGAGCCCGCCGCGACGACGCGCGGCTTCGATGGCGGCCGGCAGCACGTTGACCTCGATACCCAGCGACACGCGTCCTGCGATAGGCATCGAGGTGTGGATGAGCACGATGTCAGGAGGGGCGACGTGGCTGAGGAGCGTAGGCACGAGTGAGAGCCTCATGGGTAGGTAGCGCAGCTGCGCTCCGGCGTCTCGAGTCGCCGGTCCGAGGAAGGCGGACTCGTACGTCACGCCGGCGCGCCGGGGGAGGGGCGGCTGAGCGTTGAGGACGACGAGGCGGTAGCGCTCGATGCACGAGTCGAGGGCAAAGAGGAGCGCTGTCGGCGTGGCGTAGTTGCCCGCTACGACGATGCGGGGCTCACCCCCGGAGGACGGCGGCAGGTGCGCGCCGAGTGAGTCGAGACCCACGATCTTCACGGCTGGCTCCCCGTCGAGTGCTGCGGATCCGAACCGTCGCCGTGTGCTGGCGTGCCAAGGTGAGGGTCGATGCGGTCGAGCTCGAGCGTCACGTCCTCGCCGCGCTGGACTCGGAGCGAGACGTAGGCGAACACGCCGACGGGGATCGGTAGCCAGAAGTTGAAGAGCCGCCAGGTCAGCACGCCCAGGATCGCCACGCCTCGAGGGGCGCCAAAGCCCGTGAGCAAGGTGATTGCGAGCGTCTCGACGACGCCAAGCCCGCTCGGCGTGAGCGGCAGGACGGCGGCGACGTTGGCGATGCCGTAGGCGACGATGAGTGCGACGGGGTCCATGAGACGGCCGAACGCGGCCAGCATGATCCAGAGTGCGGTGGCGTCGAACAGCCAGTTCGCCAACGCCCAGGCTGAGGCGCGGCGCAGCAGGAGCGGGTCGCGTCCAAGAGCGCGCAGGCGATCCGCGACCTGCGCGAGGGCGTGCTCGATGGTCGCGCGGCGGTGGGCGAGCGGTGGGATGCGGCGCAGCAGCCCCCCCACGAGCCGTTGCGCGTGCGCGTTGCCGCGGGTGAGCAGGATGACGACCCCCACCGAGACAGCGATGAGCGCGACGCCAACGAGCCCGACGACGAGGTAGACAGCGTTGAAGCCGTAGAGCGGCAGCGAGATGACGAGGGCGAGCCACAGCAGGGCGTTGAGGATGAGCGCCGATCCGACACTCTGCGTCGCGAGCGCGACCCCGGTGTCGGCTCCGCGGACGCCGAGGTTCGACAGGAGTCGAGCCGTGAGTCCGACACCGCTCGCCGAGCCCCCCGGGAGGACGTGTGAGACGGCGAGGCCGGCGAGGTCGACTCTGGCGAGCTGGCCGAGGCTCGGCGCCGGTTGCGGCAGGACAGTCTGGGTGAGCTTGGCGTAGGCGAAGAGCGAGGCTGCCTCGGCGAGCGCAGCTAGGGGGACGAGCCAGTAGTTCGCGCGATCGAGGAGGCTGAGCGTCTTGCGGAAGCCGGCAAACTCAGGGACCACGAGGTACTCGACGACGAGCAGTATGACGAAGCCGGCAAGCCCGCGGATCGCGAAGTGGCGGATGAGCTTGCCGAGACTGCGACGAGTTCCTCGGAGGACTGGACGCGTGGGCATACGACGCCCGGCCTCCCTAGCCTCGGTGCCCACAACAGTGGGAGTTTAGCCTAGTGAGACGATCTCGACGTGACGGAGAGGTGATGAGCGCGCACGAGCGAGCACCGTGGTCTCTCCGGTCCATCCTGCTCGCAGAAGGCCTCGTGCTGGGGCTCGTCGCCGCGGCGTGGGTGCTCCTGACCCTGCGCCACCTCGAGCTCGAGCTCGTGGTCGCGGGTGTCCTCGCCCTCGTCATCGAACCACTCGTGATGCGGCTCGAACGGCGTGGGTTGCCGCGGCTCGTCGCCGTCGTCATCACCGTGCTCCTCGTCCTCGCCGTCGTGGTCGGCCTGGCGGTCGCCTTCGCCGTGCCACTCGTGCGCGCCGGTCAGCACCTACTCACGGAGCTGCCATCGATCCTGAGCCGACTTCGTGCGCATCGCGCGACCGTCGACGCGGTCCTCGCTCGACTGCACCTCACACACGTCCTCGACGCCGGAGCGCAGTCGATTGCTCGCGCCGCGCAGCTTGCGATCACGCCCGCCATCGGGCTCGCCTCAGGAGCAGTCGGTGCTCTCGGGGTTCTCGCGGTCGTCGCGACCCTCGCAGTCTTCCTCTCACTCGAGGGGCCGCGGGCGCGGCGCTGGCTCCTCAGCTCACTCCAGCCGCAGGTCGCGGCGCGCACGCAAGCGCTCCTGCACGACGTGGCGGTTGCGGTCGCGGGCTACGTCGTCGGCAACCTCGTCACGTCGCTCGCAGCTGGCCTCGCGGTGGGGATCACCTACGTGATCCTCGGCCTGCCCGATGCGGCGCTCGTCGGACTGTGGGTCGGTCTCATCGACCTGCTCCCGCTCGTCGGAGGCCTCGCTGGCGGTGTGCCTGCGGTGGCGCTCGCGTTCGTTGGAGGCGTACAAGACGCTGCGATCGTCCTCGCGGTCGTCGTCGCCTACCAGCAGCTCGAGAACCACCTCCTGAACCCGGTAGTGTTCGCCCGCACCGTGCGACTGAGCCCGCTGTGGGTCCTGATCGCGGTGCTCATCGGGGCCCAGGCTGCATCGCTACCTGGCGCGCTCATCGCGATTCCTATCGCGAGCGCCGCCCAGGTCGTTGCGCGCGAGACGATCCGCGACCCGCTGCGTCGCTGGCTCGGTAGCGTGGGATCACGCGCCGTGGTCTCGCAGCGGACCGAGGCACCACCCGCGGGCGCGGACGCGGGCGACGAGCTCGTCGAGGGCTCCAAGGGTGGCAAGCGGAGCACCTGGAGCGCTCGTGACATCGGAGTCGTGGAGCAGGAGCGTCGCTCCCGGATCGAGCCGATGGGTGATGTCGGCGACGATGGAGGTCGGCGAGGCGTCGAACCGCCAGTCGCGCCCCCAGCTCGACCAGAGCACGATCCGTAGCCCCTGCTCGTGCGCTGCGAGCCGCGTGCCGCGGCTGACGATCCCGTAGGGGGGACGAAGCCACGCCGGGCGCTGGCCGGTGACCGCCGTGACGATGTCGAGAGCTCGCGCGACGTCGTAGCGGACGCTGCGTGCTGAGCGAAGGAGGTGGTTGCGGTGCCAGTGTCCGTGGAGTGCGATCTCATGACCAGCCTGTGCGACTGCGCGAGCAACCCAGGGGAAGCGTTCGACCTCACTGCCGAGCATGAAGAACGTCGCGTGGACGCCGAGTGCGTCGAGTGCCTCGAGGATCCGCGGCGTCGTCGCTGGGCTCGGGCCGTCGTCGAACGTGAGCGCGATGTGGTCGTCGAGCCCTCGGCCAACGAGCGCTGGATTGAGCCTGCGCGCGATCCACCAGTGGTGGGTCAGCGCAGGGCCCGCGTGGTTGACGAGCGCGGCCGCAGCAGCGATGCTCGCCGCGGTCGACCACTTCACGCGCTGACCTCGGGTGCTCGAGCGAGGTCACTGACCGGCTCAGCACGCAGGTGCCGACGCCCAAGCAGCGCACCGAGTTGCGAGAGCAGCGAGAGCACGCCAGTCGTCGTGGCGTGGGGCGCCGCGACCTCGACGACCGCGCCGCCAGCGATCGCAGCGCTCGTCCTCGCCGGGGGCACGATGTGCGCTGGCACCACGCTCTGGTGGTGCATCGCGGCCCAGGCAAGGTCGACTGCGTTGATGGTGTTCTGCGGTACGTAGACGTTCACGGGAGAGCCGATCGCAGCGGCGATGGCCTGGCGACCGAGCTTGAGGTCGTTGACGGGGACGATGAGGCTGAGGTCGCCGATGCGAGATCCGGCGCCTCCGTTGACGATCGGCACTCCGACCGCGGCGGCTTGCGCGATGGCGCCGGGATCGGACGTGGCCGCACGTGAGGTGACGACCGCAGCGGCGTGGTCGTGGAGGAGCGCGTGCTCGACCGCGGTGTCGCCGAGGGCCTGAGGTGCGACGAGGACGGCAAGGTAGACGAGGTGCGTGGGACGAGCCTCCGCGACGAGGTTGAGCCCCTGGTAGCCGATGAGACCAGAGACGAGGTTAGCGCCGATGAACAACGTCCCAAGAGCG
>SIRY01000218.1 GCA_004366215.1 Actinomycetota bacterium
TCCGGCGGTGGCGGCGATCACGGAGAGCCGAGGGCGGGAGCGTCCCGAGCTTCGCGTCCGAGAGGTCGCCAAGACCGCGAGTGCGCTCGACGAACTCTCGAAGGTCACTCGGGTGCTCGAGACCATCGAGCAGCGGCTCGCGCTCGTCGAGGTGCTGCGTCGACTCGTCGAGGCTCACGAAGCCATCGCGATCGGCAACGAGAGCGGGGTCGCGGCTCTCGAGGACTGCTCGCTCGTCGTCGCGCCGTGCGAGGTGGACGGGGCGGTCGTCGGGTCGATCGGACTGCTTGGGCCCACCCGGATGGACTACGGCGGGGCCTCGGTCGTGGTGGAGGCGCTCCGCGAGGGCGTCGCAGAGGCGGTCGGATAGCGTCGCTCGTCGGCGCCGACGGTGAGGAGAGACGTGGTCGACTACTACGAAGTCCTGGGGGTGTCGCGATCGGCATCGACGGATGAGATCAAGCGGGCGTACCGTCGACTGGCTCGGCAGCTCCACCCTGACGTCAACGGGGGAGACCGCGCCGCCGAGGAGCGGTTCAAGCTCGTGACCGAGGCCTACGACGTACTGAGCGACCCTGAGAAGCGGCGTCAGTACGATCGGGTGGGCTCGCTCCAGGGAGGGGGGCCCTTCGGCGCGGGCGATCCCTTCGGGGCAGGACCATTCGGGCCGGACTTCTCCGACCTCTTCCAGTCGGTCTTCGGCGGCTTCGCAACGGCAGGCACCGGCGGGCAGCGGCGAGGCGAGGACGTCGAGACGGAGGTGCGCCTGACGTTCGAAGAGGCCGTCTTCGGCGCGCAGAAGGAGATCGCTCTGCGCATGCCGGCCGTGTGTCAGACGTGCCAAGGCAGTGGGGCGCGACCAGGCACGCAGCCACGGCTGTGCTCGCAGTGCCACGGCACGGGTGCTGTTCGGCGGGTGACGCAGTCGTTCCTCGGGCGCATGGTCACGACCTCCACGTGCGACGTGTGTCGAGGCGAGGGTACGGTGATCGCAGAACCCTGCCCTGACTGTCGCGGGGAGGGTCGGCGTACGCAAGAGCGCCGATTCGTCGTCGACGTGCCCCCGGGAGCAGACAACGGCCTCGTGCTGAAGCTCTCGGGCAAGGGCGCTGCGGCGCCTCGGGGTGGGCAGCCCGGAACGCTCTACGTCCACATCGTCGTCGAACCCTCGGAGCGCTTCGAGCGTCGCGGTAACGACCTGTTCACGCGGGTGAGCGTCTCTGCTCCCCAGGCGGTGCTCGGCACCAAGGTCGCGCTCGAGACCCTCGATGGCGTTGAGACCGTCGACGTACCTCCGGGTACGCAGCCTGGGTGGGTGACGAGGATCCGTGGCCGTGGCGTGCCAGCGCTCGCCGGGCGGCGGGGCCGCGGCGACCTCATCGTCGAGGTGGCCGTCGAGCTCCCCACCGAGCTCACCGCCGAGGAGGAGGAGCTGTGGAGGCGCATCGCGCAGCTTCGCGGCGACGTGGTCGATGAGCACCACGACCAGTCGTTGCTCTCCAAGCTGCGTTCAGCCTTCAAGTAGGGTGCGGCGCGAACGGCTAGAACCGTTCTTCCTCGTCGACGACCTCGACGACCTTGAGGTCGGCGCGGCGCTGTGGGCGCACCTACGGGCTCGTCGCCTTCGTCGAGGGGACTCGGTCGTCGTCGGCGACGGTCGCGGCTGGCTTCGCGACGCCGTGGTGGAGCAGATCGGTCGGGACGGGGTGGTCCTGCGAGCGACCTCTGCGAGCCGGTTCGTCGAGCGACACCGCGAGCCGGTCGTCGTCGCGTCGTTCGTCCCCTCGCGGGACCGGCTGAGCTGGATGGTCCAGAAGCTTGGTGAGCTCGGCGTCGACGAGCTCGTGCTGCTCGTGGCGCCGCATGACCGGCGTGGCGGAGAGGCGCTCGCTCCCTCGGAGCTCGATCGGCTACGCCGTGTAGCGCGAGAGGCGGCACAGCAGTCGGAGCAGCCCTGGGTGCTGCGCATCACGGGGCCGCGGACCGTCTCGTCTATCGCTGGGGACGCGTGGGCCGTCGCTGATCCGGAGGGCAGCGTTCCACCGGCTACGCTACGCCGCGTGATCGTCGGACCGGAGTCCGGTCGCGTCGACGGCGCCGAGGGGCTGCCTCGGATCCGACTCCCCGGCGGCGTGCTGCGCGTCGAGACGGCGGCGGTGGTGGCCGGTGCCCTCCTCCTTGCGCTGCGTGATGGTATTGTGGACGCAGAGCGCTCACGCAACTACGCTGACGCTGAGTGACGGTGGCGCTCGCTGTGAGCGCTGATCGAGCTGGAGGAGGGCACTGCATGGATAGCGCCGAGCGTGCGTATGCGCGAGAGGTGGGGCGGCGCTTGCGCTCGGTGCGTAAGCAGCAACGCTTTAGCCTCCAGGCGGTCGAAGCGCTGTCGAATCAGGAGTTCAAAGCCTCGGTGCTCGGGGCCTACGAGCGCGGCGAGCGCTCGATCTCGGTGCCAAGGCTCCGGCGGTTGGCTGCGTTCTACCGGGTGGACGTCGAGCAGCTGCTGCCGCGACCACCCGCTGAAGATCCTGCGCTCGGGGCGTCGGAGCGCGCTGCTCACATCCTCGACGAGGAGCGGGTGACGATCGACCTCGCTCGTCTCGAGCGGGATGTCCGAGCACCGCGCGGCGGGGCCGAGAAGTACGCGATCGACCTCGCGCGGCTGCGTGCGTGCGAGGGGCCAGAGCGCGAACTCCTCGAGCGCTTCTTGACGATGATCCAGGTTCAGCGCCAGGACTTCAACGGCCGTGTGATGACCGTTCGACGGGAGGATCTGCGGATCATCGGCGCGTTGCTCGGCCTGACGCTCGAGGGCCTCATCGAGCACCTTGACCGCCTCGGGTTGCGCGCGCAGACCGAGGCGCGCTAGGCCAGCAGTGGACGACGCCACCCACGGCGCTGAGCGTGGCTGCTACGTCCACGTGCCGTTCTGTCGTCGCCGTTGCCACTACTGCGACTTCGCGGTCACGGTGGGCCGACCAGACCGGGAGTTCGTCGACGACGTCGTGCGCGAGCTCAACGCACGCGTCGCCGCTGGGTTCCTCGAGCCACACGCCCGCTTCACGACGGTCTTCCTCGGCGGTGGCACCCCCTCAGCGCTGAGCGACGACGCCCTCGCGCAGCTCCTCAACGTCGTCGAGCGGGTGCCTGGGGCAGAGGTGACCGTTGAGGCGAATCCGGAAGACCTCAGCGTCGAGAGGGTGGAGGCGTGGTGGTCAGCTGGC
>SIRY01000219.1 GCA_004366215.1 Actinomycetota bacterium
GATTCGGCGAGCGCGGCGCTCGATCGCCGGTTTCAAGCTGCGTGAAGGGATGGCGATCGGCGCGATGGTGACGCTGCGTGGCAACCGGATGTGGGAGTTCTACGATCGGCTCGTCGCGATTGCGATTCCTCGTATTCGAGACTTTCGAGGGCTGAACCCGCGAGCGTTCGATGGGCACGGCAACTACACGTTCGGCGTCAGCGAGCAGTTGATCTTCCCGGAGATCGACTACGACTCGGTCGACGCGACGAGGGGCATGGACATCACGATCGTGACGACCGCGAAGACCGACGCGCACGGGCGCGCGCTGCTTGAGGCGCTCGGCTTTCCGTTTCGGAGGGAAGGGTAATGGCGACAAAGGCCCTGATAGCAAAGGCGAACCGGGTGCCAAAGTACCGCGTGCGGGCCTACACCCGCTGCAAGCGTTGCGGCCGGCCGCACGCGGTGTACCGCAAGTTCGGGCTGTGCCGAATCTGCCTGCGCGAGATGGCGCACCTTGGTGAGGTGCCCGGAGTGACCAAGGCGAGCTGGTGAGGTGGTGGGCCAATGGCAATGACCGATCCAATCGCTGACATGCTCACGCGCATTCGCAACGCGACTCGGGCGCGGCATCAGACCGTCGTCATGCCGAGCTCGAAGCTCAAGGTGCAGATAGCGCGCATTCTCAAGCGGGAGGGCTACATCGACGGCTACGAGGAGCACGTCCTTGGGTCTGGTCCCCAACGCGAGCTCGTCATCCGGCTCCGCTACGTCGGAGCGCGCCGGGCAGTCTCGGCCATTCACGGCATCGAACGGGTGTCGAAGCCGGGGCTTCGGGTCTATCGCCAGGCCCAGGCGCTCGAGCGCGTGCTTGGTGGCATGGGCATCGCGGTGGTGTCGACCTCGCAGGGGCTCATGACGGACCGGGAGGCCCGGGCGCGCCGGGTCGGTGGCGAAGTCATCTGTCGGGTGTGGTAGGAGGAGCTGTGTCGCGAATCGGCAAGCAACCCATCCCCGTGCCAGCCGGCGTGGACGTCGAGGTCGATGGTCAGCGGGTCGTCGTTCGCGGTCCGCGAGGCGAGCTCGTGCGCACGCTCGTGCCGGAGGTACGCGTCAGCGTGAGCGAGGGCGCTGTGACCGTGACCCGGGTTGACGACTCGCGGCGTGCGCGTGCGATGCACGGCCTCTCGCGCACGTTGGTCGCGAACATGGTGCACGGGGTGGCGCAAGGTTACGAGAAGACCCTCGAGATCGTCGGTACGGGCTACCGCGCTCAGGCGCGCGGGGATCGCGAGCTCGAGCTCGCGCTCGGGTTCTCGCATCCGGTCGTGGTGGAAGCTCCGGCGGGTATCGCCTTCCAGACGCCGACCCAGCAGCGGATCGTGGTCTCCGGCATTGACAAGGAGCTCGTTGGCCAGGTGGCAGCGAACATCCGCCGGATTCGCAAGCCCGAGCCCTACAAGGGCAAGGGCGTCCGCTACCTCGGGGAGCGTGTGGTTCGCAAGGCCGGCAAGGCAGGGAAGTAGGTAGGCGCGCATGGCATCGCTGTCTCGAGAGGATCGCCGACGACGGCGTCACGCGCGGGTGCGTCGGCGGGTCAACGGCACCCCAGAACGTCCGCGGCTCGCGGTCTTTCGGTCGAATCGCCACATCGTGGCCCAGATCATCAACGACACCGCGGGCAGGACGCTCGTGGCGGCGTCGACGGTGGAACCTGAGCTCCGAAGTGGTCGTACCGGGACCGTCGAGGGTGCCCAGGCAGTTGGGCGACTCATCGCGAACCGAGCGCTCGCTGCTGGCGTACGGCGGGTGGTGTTTGACCGCGGCGGCTTTCAGTACCACGGTCGGGTAGCGGCTCTCGCCGAGGCGGCCCGTGAGGCGGGATTGGAGTTCTAAGTGGCAGCCAACGAGTTCGAAGACCGCACCATCAAGGTGAATCGGGTGTCGAAGGTGGTCAAGGGCGGGCGGCGGTTCTCGTTCACCGCACTCATGGTGGTGGGAGATCACAGCGGCTCCGTCGGGCTTGGCTACGGCAAGGCCAAAGAGGCCAGCCTCGCGGTGCAGAAGGGGATCGAGGAGGCGAAGCGCAAGCTGGTCCGCGTCCCGCTCGTGCACGGCACGATTCCGCACCCGGTCATCGGGGAGGCTGGCGCAGGCCGAGTGCTGCTCAAGCCTGCGGCGCCGGGTACGGGGGTCATCGCCGGGGGTGCTGCGCGAGCGATCCTGGAGTTGGCTGGGGTGACCGACGTGCTCGCGAAGTCGCTTGGCTCGTCGAACGGCATCAACGTCGCCTACGCAACGCTCGCGGGGCTGCGGTCCCTGCTCTCTGCGCAGGAGATCGCCGAGGCGCGGGGGCGCTACCTCGATCAGGTAGCTCCGCGGTGGCTGGTAGAGGCCGCTCAGTCCCGCTCCACAGTCGAGGAGGGGCAGCGTGGCTAAGCGTTTGCACATCGTACAGGTGCGCTCGGCGATCGGTGCCAAGCCGCAGCACCGAGGCACGCTGCGCGCACTTGGGCTGGGTCGGATCGGCAAGGAGCGGACGCTGCCGGATCGGCCGGAGATTCGAGGCATGGTGGCGCGCGTCGCACACCTCGTCGTGGTTCGTGAGGAGGAACAGTGATCTACCTGCACGACCTCAAGCCGGCTCCCGGCTCGCACCATCGGAAGCGGCGGGTCGGCCGCGGGATCGCCGGCAAGGGGGGCAAGACAGCGGGCCGAGGCACGAAAGGTCAGGGGGCGCGCGACACGATTCCCCTCGGCTTCGAGGGAGGGCAGCTGCCGCTCACCCAGCGGACGCCGAAGCTTCGCGGGTTTCGTAACCCGTTCCGGGTGAGCTTCAGGGTCGTCAACCTCGACCAGCTCGCGCAGCTCGTCGAGCGTGGGGTGAGCGAGGTGACACCCGAGGTCCTCGTCGAGCACCGTCTGATCCGTCGTGGAGCGCTCGTCAAGGTCTGCGCGCGGGGTGAGCTCGACGCTGCGCTCGTCGTCGCCGCACACGCGTTCTCTTCTCGGGCACGCCAGGCCATCGAAGCGGCAGGCGGGCGGTGCGAGGTGCTGCCGCTGCCATTCCGGGGAGCTCGCCCGCGTGCTGCGGGGAGCGCACTCGCAAATCGCTGATACCTCCAGCGAGGAGGCGCCGTGATCGAAAACTTCCTCAACGTCATTCGGGTGCGTGACCTGCGCAACAAGGTCCTGTTCACCCTCGCCATGATCGGGCTCTACCAGCTCGGCTCGAACATCCCCGTGCCTGGCATCAGCTACCACGCCATCCGACAGGTCTTCGCTGAGGCGTCCGGGCAAGGGGTGTTGGGGTTCCTCGACCTGTTCTCAGGTGGCGCGCTCTCGCGTGCAGCGCTCTTTGGGCTCGGAGTGATGCCCTACATCACGTCGTCGATCATCATTCAGCTGCTGACCGGCGTCATCCCGAAGCTCTACCAGTGGCGCGACGAGGGTTCGGCTGGTGAGCGCAAGATCACGCAGACGACGCGCTACCTCACCATAGGACTCGCGCTGCTGCAGGCGACGGGCCTCGTGTTCGTCTTCCACTCTGGTCTTGGACTCTTCCTCGCCAACGGTCAGAGCGTTGATCTCATCCCACAGTTCGACGTCGGGCGCGTCCTGTTCATCATCGTCACGCTGACGGCGGGGACGGCACTCGTCATGTGGATGGGCGAACTCATCACGGAGCGGGGAGTCGGCCAGGGGATGAGCGTGCTGATCTTCGCGAACGTCGTGAGCGTCATCCCGACGGCGGGGCGGCTGATCTACGAGCAAGCGGGCCTGCTCAAGCTCGTGGTCATCGTCGTTGTGGTGGTCGCGTTGCTCGTGGCGATCGTCTACGTCGAGCTCGGCCAGCGGCGTATCCCGGTGGTGTTCGCTCGCCGGATCGTGGGGCGGCGTATGTACGAGGGGGGTCGAACCTACATACCCCTGAAGGTCAACCAAGCCGGCGTCGTGCCGATCATCTTCGCCGCGTCCATCCTCTACTTCCCGGTGCTGCTGTCGAACATCGTGCCCTGGGCGCCGCTAAGAACGTTCGTCAACGACCATCTGCTGAACGCCACCAGTGGCTTCTACATCGTCACCTACGCGTTGCTCATCCTCGTGTTCACGTTCTTCTACGTCACGGTGTCGTTCGACCCGTACCAGCAAGCCGACATCATCCGTCAGCAGAACGGCTACATTCCAGGGGTGCGCCCAGGAGAGGAGACTCGTCGGTACCTCTCTCGGATCCTCTCGCGGATCACCCTGCCTGGCGCCATCTTCCTCGCGGCCGTGGCGGTGATTCCGTCGATCTTGCTTGCGGCATGGCACGTCACCTCGTTTCCCTACGCTGGCACGACGATCCTGATCGCGGTGGGTGTCTCGCTCGAGACGGTGAAGCAGGTGAACTCTCAGCTCACCATGCGCAACTACGAGGGATTCCTTCGCTAGATGGTCTCGACGCCGATTCGCATCGCCCTGCTCGGACGCCAGGGCGCTGGCAAGGGAACGCAGGCGATGCGCATCTCGCACCACTTCGCGATCGCTCACATCTCCACTGGCGACATGCTGCGTGCGGCTGTGCGAGCGGGAACGCCGTTCGGCGAGAAGGCCAAGGCGTACCTCCAGCGAGGGGAGCTCGTCCCGGACGCGGTCATCGTGGGTGTCGTAGCCGAGCGCCTCGGGGAACCCGACGCGAAGCGCCGTGGCTTCGTGCTCGACGGATTCCCGCGGACGCTCCACCAAGCGGAGGCACTCGAGAGCATCCTCCTGCCTGAGGGCCTCGGAGTGGTCGTCAACCTCGAGGTTCCCGAGTGGTTGGTTCTCGAGCGCCTCGCCTCACGTCGGGTGTGCTCGGTCTGCGGCGCGAACTACTCGGTCGCCATGCCGCCGCACGTGGACTGGACCTGCGACGTGTGTGGCGGCGAAGTGGTCCAGCGAGCTGACGACACTGAGGAGGCTATTCGACGGCGGCTCGCCGCGTACGAGTCGGCGACCGCGCCGCTCATCGCGTTCTACGAGGGGCGCGGGCTGCTCGAGACGGTCGACGGCGTCGGGGACCCAGAGGAGGTGCACGAACGGATGCTCGAAGCGCTCGCGCGCCACGGCATCGTCGGGGAGGCTGGATGAAGCGCTCAGCGAGTGAGCTTGCGCTCATGCGTCGGGCAGGCAAGGTGACGGCGGCGATGCTCGAGGCGGTCACCGAGGCTGTGCGGCCAGGTGTGTCGACGGCGGCCTTGGACGCCGTCGCACGCGCGGTGCTCGAGCGGGAGGGGGCGCGCTCGAATTTCCTCGGCTACCACGGGTATCCGGCGGTGATCTGCACGTCTCGCAACGACATCATCGTCCACGGCATTCCGCGAGAAGACGAGATCCTCGAGGAGGGTGACATCCTCTCGATCGATGCAGGGGCGATCGTCGAGGGGTACCACGGTGACGCTGCGGTCACGGTGCCGGTGGGAGAGGTGTCGAAGGCGGCGTCGCGGCTCATCGAGGTGACTCGTCAGGCGCTCTGGGCCGGCATCGAGACCATGCGGCCAGGCACCCACCTCCACGAGATCGGTCGCGCCGTCGAGCGCGTCGCGCGCCGTCACCACTACGGCGTCGTGCGGGAGTACGTGGGCCACGGGATCGGGACCGAGATGCACGAGTTGCCGAACGTGCCGAACTACTGGCCCGGGAATCCCGGACCAACGATGCGAGCCGGGGAGACCTTCGCGGTCGAGCCGATGTTCACGCTCGGCACGGAGCGCACGAGGGTGCTCGCTGACGGGTGGAGTGTCGCGACCGCAGACGGTGCGTGGGCAGCCCACTTCGAGCACACGATTGCGGTGACGGAGGATGGTCCAGAGGTGCTCACGCTGGGCTCGCAAGGATGCTAGGAGAGCCGGCTATACTGCCTAAGCACCGGATTTGCGCCCGTTCACGCGTTGGCCGTGCACGTGCGCTGGTAGAGCGAAGGTAGGAGGACCCACTGGCCAAGGGCAAGGAGGACACCATCGTCCTCGAGGGCACGGTCGTTGAACCGCTGCCGAACGCGATGTTTCGGGTTGAGCTAGAGAACGGGCTCAAGGTGCTCGCACACTCGTCGGGCAAGATGCGGATGCATCGGATCCGGATCCTGCCGGGTGACCGTGTGCAGGTAGAGTTCACCCCTTACGACCTCACCCGAGGGCGGATCACGTACCGCTACAAGTAGGCCGGTCGGTGGGCAAGGAGGGAGTCGGCGTGAAGGTTCGCCCGAGCGTGAAGCCGATGTGCGAGAAGTGCAAGGTGATTCGACGCGAAGGTCGGGTGCTCGTGATCTGTGAGAACCCTCGACACAAGCAGAGGCAGGGGTAGGTAATGGCTCGCATCGCTGGAGTGGATATCCCGCGCGAGAAGCGGGTTGAGGTGGCGCTCACCTACATCTACGGGATCGGCCCGACGTTGGCGCGCCAGGTGCTCGCAGCGACCAGCGTCAACCCAGATACCCGCGTCCGTGACCTCACGGACGAGGACCTGGTCAAGCTCCGCGACTACATCGAGGCCAACGTCAAGCACGAGGGTGACCTCCGACGTGAGATCGCCGCTGACATCCGCCGCAAGGTCGAGATCGGCTCCTACGAGGGCCTTCGTCACCGTCGCGGTCTCCCGGTGCGCGGACAGCGCACCAAGACGAACGCTCGCACCCGCAAGGGCCCGAAGCGCACCGTCGCCGGCAAGAAGAA
>SIRY01000220.1 GCA_004366215.1 Actinomycetota bacterium
TATCGCTCGCCGACACCGCGCCGGCGATGAGCTTCTTCTTCTCGTTTGCGGCGATCGCCGCTGCGGCAGGCGTTGCATCGCCGGTTGCGATCGTGGTCGCAGCGATCGCGGTGCTGCTGAAGTTGATGAGTCTCGTGCAGTTCACGAAGGTGCCCCCGAGCGCGGGCTCGTACACCTCGTACATCGCAAAGACCCTCGGGCGCCGAGCAGGCATCGTCACGGCGTGGGCACTGGGCTTCGGCTACATCGTCGCTGTCGGCTACGTCATGGCGGTGATGGGCGGCTTTGGATCTGAGGTCCTCGCCCAGTACCTCCACGTCCACCTTGCGTGGCAGGTCATCGCGGTCGTCTTCGTCCTGCTCGTGTCGTACCTCGTGTGGCGGGGCGTCACGATCAGCGCACGCTGGGCGAGCGCGTCGTTCGCGTTCGAGCTCGCACTCATCGTCGTGGCGATGGTCGCGATCGTCGTGCACGCTCACGCACACCTGACGTTCGCGAGCCTCAATCCTGCCAACATCTCTCGCGGCCTCTCGGGCTTGGGGCTCGCGTTTCCGCTGGCGGTGTTCCTCTTCATCGGCGTCGGCAACCCGGGCGCCATGGTGGAAGAGACTCGAGACGCCCGTCGTAGCGTGCCGCGCGCGATCTACACCGCGGTCATCGTGGCGACGCTCATCTACGTCCTGATGGCGTGGACAACCTCAGTGGCGTTCCGTGACAACGCCACTACGATCGGCAACCTCGCAGCCCCCTTCGTGACCGCGGCGAGCCACGCGCTCGGGCCGTTCGCCGTGCTCGTGTACCTGGCCGGACTGACGAGCACCTTCTCGTCCCTGCTCGGTGCGACGACGGCGCAGACGCGCATTCTCTTCAGCGCGGGCCGCGACGGCCTCTTGCCGCGCCCGCTTGCCCGCCTCTCGACGCGTCACCAGACGCCGGTCGTCGCGCTCGCGGTCTACTGGATTGGTGCGGGCGTGATGACGCTCATCTGGGCCAGCACGGGTGACCCGCTCGTCGTGGCCGGTGACATCGCGACCTTGGGGACGATCCCGATCGCGCTGACGTACCTTGCCCTCAACGTTGCCCTGCCGGTGTACTACCTTCGGTTCCACCGCTCAGCCTTGTCGCCGGTTCGTCACGTCCTCGTGCCGGTGCTCGGCGTCGCGTCGCTCTTGCTGCCGTTGTGGGGACTCATCAAGCCGGGGCAGCCGTACCCGTTCAACGTGTTCCCGTGGATCGCACTCGCGGTCATCGCCGTAGGCACGGTTGTCGCACTCGCGAGCCGAGCCCGAGACAGCCAGCGGACCGAGGTCGAGGAGGGTACATCCCTCGGCGAGGCAGACGCGACTGCCTAGGTCTGCGGCGAGCAGGCGGCTCCACGGCACCCCGGCTCAAGGGGAGAGCGCCGGGCGCCTGTGGGGCGTCGCGTGCCACTCGCTCGTCGTCGCCGGACAGTGTCGCTCACGTACGCGAGCCCTCGCTCGGCGTCCACGTCGCTGCGGGGCTCGCTCGAGTCGGCGTCCGAACGCGCTCGCGCGCGACACCGAGCCTCTCGCAGCGAGCTGACCGTCGACTGACCCACACCGAGGGCAGCGAACGCGTGACGCGAGCCCCTCGTGGGCACTTCACGTGAGAGGTCGGCGCGTGGCATGGGCATGGCTCGAGGTCGCGGCGCAGCGTCAGACAGCATGCGGGATCGGCGTCGACCTTATGAGGCTCGGTCGTCGGCTGGCAGGAGCGAGAACAAGTCGTCGTCGGGATCGACGACCCCGAGGGCGTCGGCGACGGCGCGGAGGAAGCGCGAGGACGTGGAGGCTTCTCCGAGGATCTCCGCGATGACGGCAGCACGCGCCTGGTCAAGCCGCTCGCGAGCGTCGCGACCCGCCTCGGTCAGCGTGAGGTCGCCGTCGTCGGTGCGCTCGATGAGCTTGGCAGCGTGGAGGCGAGCGAGGGCGTCAGCAAGGTTCCAGTCGGCGCGCCAGTGGTGCTCGAGCGCGCTCTTTGGAACGACGCCGTTGCGCGCTCGGAACAGCAGCCAGGTGGCGGCTGGTGACGTACCGAGCCCAGCGTCGCCGGCGAGGCGTTCGTAGAGCCGTTCCACCCCTCCCGCACGGTGCAGTGTGTCGAGGGCGCGCCCGACCGCGGTGAGCTCCGCATCCGGTTCTGGCATGGCGAAGCCTTCGCCGAGGTCTCTCGTCGCGACGGAGCGGCGCAGCCGCAGCTCCGGCAAGAAGAGGGTCAGGATCAGCGCGACGAGCCCGATGGGAGCCGCCACGACGAAGACACGGTCGATCGCAGCGGCGAAGGCGTGGAGCAGCTCAGGAATCACGACTGGTGGGACGTGCGCGAGCGCCTTTGGGCTCTGCTCTGCTTGGACCGCGAGGTTTGCTGGCAGGTGGAGTCGAGCTGCGACCCCGGCGAGCCGAGCGTCGAGCGTGTTCGTGAAGATGGAGCCGAAGATGGCTACCCCGAACGAGGCGCCGATCGAGCGGAAGAACGTCGCGCCGGAGGTCGCGACGCCGAGGTCCTCGTAGGCCACGGCGTTCTGCACCGCGATGACGAGGACCTGCATCACCCCTCCGAGGCCCACCCCAAGGACCACCATGTCGAGGGCGATGCGGGCGTAGGCCGTCCCCACGGCCAGCATGCTAAGGAGCCACAGCCCGATCGTCATCAAGGCTGTGCCGATGATCGGGAAGATCTTGTAGCGGCCAAAGCGGCTGATGAGCAGCCCAGCTCCGATGGACATGACGAGGAGGCCAGCCATGAGCGGCAGGAGCTGTAGGCCCGAGACCGTCGGCGAGGCCCCGCGCACGATCTGGAGGAAGGTCGGCAGGAACGTGATCGCCCCGAACATGGCGAATCCCACCACGAAGCCGATCGCGCTCGTCATCGAGAACACTCGGTTGCGAAACAGGCTCATGCGAAGGATGGGCTCAGGGGCGCGGAGCTCGACGAGGACGAAGCCAACCAGAGCGACGGTCGAGGCGATCGCGAGCGCGATGATCTGCCACGATCCCCACGGGTAGGTGATGCCACCGAGCGAGGTCACGAGGATGTAACCCGTCGCCGCGAGCGCGACGAGAATCGTCCCGGCGTAGTCGATGCGGTGCTGGACGCGAGTGTCGATCGTCGGCAGCGCGGCTGAGATGACGGCGATCGCGACGATGCCGATCGGCAGGTTGATGTAGAAGACCCAGCGCCACGAGAGCGAGTCGACGAAGAATCCTCCAAGGAGCGGACCGAGCACGCTCGCGACGCCGAAGATCGCGCCGAAGATGCCCTGGTACTTGCCGCGCTCGCGCGGCGAGACGACGTCGCCGATGATCGCCTGCGCTCCGACGATGAGGCCGCCACCACCGAGGCCTTGGAGCCCGCGGAACACGATGAGCTCGAGCATGTTCTGCGAGAGGCCAGAGAGTGCCGAGCCGACGAGGAAGATCGCGATGGCGAGCTGGAAGAAGCGCTTGCGACCGTAGAGGTCGCCGAGCTTGCCCCACAACGGGGTCGACGCCGTCGAGGCGATGAGGTACGCCGTGACGACCCAGCTCAGGTGGCTAAAGCCTTGCAGGTCGTTCGCGATCGTCGGCAACGCCGTCGCCACGATCGTCTGGTCGAGCGCGGCAACGAGCATGCCGAGCACGAGCCCGAGCAGGATGAGCCCAAGACGCGCGCCGTGGGCGCGGACGTCGTGGTGTGCTGTCGTCGAACTCACGGAGTCCTCCTTGTGGTGAGGTCATCGCCCGCGCTGTGGAGCGTGAGCACTCGGATGAGGTCGTCGGCGAAGGCTCGCAGGAGAGCGCCGAGTCGGTCGATGTCTGATGGGTCCCACGTCGCGAGCGCGTCCGCGAGGAACCGTCGATGTCGTTCGCGGATCTCCTCGAGGTGCGCTCTGCCCGCGCTGGTCAGGGAGACGAGCTGGGCTCGTCGGTCACCGCGGTCGGGAGTGCGTTCGACGTAGCCGAGTGCTTCGAGGCTCGCCACGTGACGGCTCGCAACAGAGTGCGACAGGCCGAGCTGCACCGCGAGCGCTCCGAGCCGCATCGCCCCGTCCTTTGCCAAGACCGCGAGGACCGCCACGGCGCCTGCCTCGATCTCGAGGTCGAGCGCTCGAGCGAGCGGTCCGGTGTGGGCCCGACTGATCCGCGCGAGCCGAGAGAGCTCCTCCCACACCTCGCTGACGGCGTCGAGCCGCTGTCGCGTCTCCGAAGCCACGGTACCTCCGCCAACTATGTGCGTACTGAACACAACAATAGCTGACGATCGAATGTTCCCGCCGCGAGAGGTGGGAACAGGTCGCGTCGGCTCCGCCCTCGCTCTGGCGTGTGGGGCGCTCAGTCGCCTGCGCCAGCTGTGCGCAGAGCGTCGTGGGAGTGCGCCATCGCGCAGAACTGCGGACCACACATGGAGCAGAACGCGGCGGTCTTGGCTGCTGGTGCGGGCAGGCTCTCGTCGTGGTGGGCGCGCGCCGTCGGCGGATCGAGCGACAGCGCGAACTGGTCGTCCCAGCGGAAGTCGTAGCGCGCTCGGCTGAGCGCGTCGTCCCAGGCCCGTGCTCCTGGGATGTCTTTGGCGAGATCAGCTGCGTGAGCCGCGATGCGGTACGCGACGAGGCCGGCGCGAACGTCGGCGGGAGTCGGGAGCCCGAGGTGCTCCTTCGGCGTCACGTAGCAGAGCATCGCTGCGCCGTGGGCGCCGATGAGAGCCGCCCCGATGGCAGAGGAGATGTGGTCCCACCCAGCACCGATGTCGGTGACGAGTGGGCCGAGCGTGTAGAAAGGTGCGTCGTCGCAGACGCTCCGCTCTCGCTGCGTGTTCTCGGGGATGCGGTCGAGGGGCACGTGGCCCGGGCCCTCGACCATCGCCTGAACTCCGACCTGGCCCGCGCGTCTGACGAGCTCGCCGAGCGTCGTGAGCTCAGCGAACTGTGCCGCATCGTTCGCATCGGCGATGCACCCGGGCCGCAAGCCGTCACCGAGCGACAAGGTGAGGTCGTAGCGTGCCGCGATGGCGAGGAGGTCGTCGAAGTGGTCGTACAGGAAGTTTTCCCGACCGTGGTGGCGACACC
>ML178775.1:0-1535 GCA_004366215.1 Actinomycetota bacterium
AGCGCAAGGAGCAGACCAGCCTCGACGTCCTCGACGTCGTCGATGGACTCGTCGACGCCGGCCTGGCCGACAAAGACGCCATCGCGCTGCGGGGTGCGAGTGCCGGGGGGATCGCGGTCGCAGGCGCACTCAACGCTGCTCCTGCTCGCTTCGCCGGCGCGGTTCTCGAGGTTCCCTTCGTCGACTGCCTCTCGACGATGTCCGATCCGACCTTGCCGCTCACCGTCACCGAGTGGGAAGAGTGGGGCAACCCCCTCGAGTCAGACGAGGTCGCGCGTGCGATGACCCGGTGGAGTCCCTACGACAACCTGCACGTGGCTCCATACCCACCGATGCTCGTGACGACTGGGTTACACGACGTTCGGGTGAGCTTCTTCGAGCCCCTCAAGTACGTCGCCAAGCTTCGAATGCTTAATCCTGATGCCCCCGTGTGGCTCCGCATCGACGAGGAGCAGGGGCACCTTGGCCCCTCCAAGCGACGCCAAGCGTGGCGAGACGAATCGATCGTCCTCGCATTCCTACTCAGCGCACTCAAGCTCTGAGAATCAGACCTAGGACGCCGCTGGCAAGAACGTCAAGTTATACGGTCCTGGAGGAGCAGTGAAGTGCACTGGGGTACCGTTGACGCTGACCGACAGCACCCCGGAGTTGCCCATCCGGAGCCAGAGCGGACCACCCTGCCACGTGATCGTGTAGCTTGACCCCGGCGAGAGCGTTGCGTCCCACACAATGGGGCCGCTCGAGCTCGAAGCATCGGCGACCCAACACGGCTGCGACGCCACCTGCAAGAGCACCGTGTGAGCGCCGCCGGCGACATCGTAGACAGCGCCTGTCGACGAGGAGCTAACCAGCGCAACTGCCTGCGCCGCCGAACTGCTCAAGCTCTGCGCGTGCTGCGTCGACGTTCGAGAGGACCGATGGTGTGCGCTGTCGTGGCGCGCAGGGACGCTCACACCCGACTGGCTGGTCGCGCTTCGGTGATCGAGCAGAGCAAACATCCCGAGCCCGAGCGCAATCGCCGCGATGCCTGCACCCCCAATGAGCGCGGGGAGCTGGGCCCGCCGATGGAGCCGGTAGACACGGCGTTCGCTCACGCTCTTGTGGCCTCCCGACGGACCCTCGGCGTTCGTTGGTTCGGCAACAACGCTGGAGAGAAGCTCCGTCCGATCGTCACGGTCGGCGAGGGCCGAGCCACCTAAGGTGAGAGAGGCTGTGAGCGCAGGTGGCTCGGGTCGGCTCTCAGCCCCAGCTCGATCCTCCTCGCTCTGATCGCCCAGCACGCTGTCGGCCACGTGAGCCGGAGCTGACTCGTCGACGAGCGGTGCTCCGATAGTCGACGGCGGCACGGTGGTACTGCGGTGACCTTGGCTAGCGGCGTCGAGGTCAATTCGAATGAGATCTGGGTCAGTGAGATCAGCTAGCCGGTTGAGGTCGAGCCGCACCGGCGACAGGCGCTCTGGCTGATTGCGACGACTGCGGGGCTCCCCCACCTGGTGGTCAGCCTGCACACCCCGCTCCCGTGCGAAGGGCTCGAG
>ML178775.1:1545-7593 GCA_004366215.1 Actinomycetota bacterium
TCCGTGCACTGGGCTCAGCTTGGCTCCACCTACACTGAGCCCGGGGAGGAGGGGCAATGAGCCACGGTGAGATCGCTGACGTCGTCGTCATCCACCCCACCGTGCACCGTGACGAGCGTGGGTCCTTCGCAGAGACGTACCGACGCTCGTGGTTCCCACTCGGTCGGGAGATGGTCCAAGCATCACGGTCTGACAAAGTTGCCGGTTCGCTCGTCGGCATGCACTACCACCTCCACCAAGCTGACTACTGGTACGTAGTCCGAGGTACCGCTCAGGTACTCCTGTACGATTTTCGACAAGGATCTCGTACGCAGGGCGCGACCTGGTCGCTCGTGATGGGCGACGGCAATCCAATCGGGCTCTTCATACCTCCGGGCGTCGCTCACGGCTTCGCCGCACTCACCGACGTCACTCTGACGTACCTAGTCGATGGCTACTACAACCCTGACGACGAGCTCGGCATCCGTTGGAACGATCCCGCTTTCGCCGACGTCTGGCGCGTTGAGGACCCCATCGTCTCGGACCGCGACCAGCACAACCCACTCCTTGCAGAGGTCACGCCGGAACGGCGACCCATCGGCTTGCTGCGAGCAACCTAGCGCCCGTCCTCAATGCGGAGGGGGCTGATGGAGGTCGCTTAGAACCGACACGACGAGGGTTCGTTCGTCCTTGTCTCGGTTCGGATCGACCAGCACGAGAGACTGCCATCGACCGAGTAGCAGCCGACCAGAGTGCACCGGCACCGTGATCGATGGCGAGACGAAGACACCGATGACGTGGTCGCGACCGTGACCCGGCGAGCCGTGCTCGTGGCGCCACCGCTCCGAGCGAGGAAAGAGCCGCTCGAGCACGCTCGCAAGATCCTGCTCAGATCCCGAGCCGACCTCCATGAGCGCAAGGCCGGCCGTAGCGTGCGGGGCGAGGACCACGCACAACCCGTCACCGCACTCTGCGAGGACGCTGTTGACCTGTCTCGTCACGTCCGTGACCAGTCGCTGCCCCGTCGCGACCTGCAGCTGTCGAACCAGCACAGCCACGACCCTAGCGCGCCCAGCGCGACCGGCCAAGCCTCGACCACGCCGAGCGCAGCAGCTCCAGCACCCCGAGCCCCAGGACCCTCCACGAGGACTGTTCGGATCGTGAGCTGTCGCGACCACGCCACGCTCCGTCGAATGGCCTCGGCGTCGGGCGGCGGCCCTCCCACGAGCGTCGGCGCGACGACGAGTCGCTCTCCGTATCGATTCTCTCCGCCGAGACGGACACCGACGGCGGCCGCGGCGAGCGCCTCCATCACGCCGGCATTCGGGCTCGCGTGCCCGCGCGCCGCTCGCAGCAGGGCCCACGGATAGGGCGGGCTGAGGAGGAGCGCTAACCGCGACACCGGCCACATCGCCAGATCGTCGAGGCGGGCCGCCGCCCATCCAAAGCGTTCATAGCGCGCGGTGTGGTGACCGGCCATCGCGTCGAGCGTATTGACCGCTCGAAGCCCGAGCGATCCACGTGCGCCAGCGATCATGTGCCACACCACGACGCCGAGCACCGCATCAGCTGTGTTGTCGGCTACCGACTCTATCGCAGCCCGAGCGATCTCTGCCGCATCGAGCTGATCACGATCACGCCCGACGAGCCACCTCAACTCGCTCCGAGCTCTCTCAAGATCGCCCTCCTCGAGCGCTGCCGCGACGCTGAGTGCTCGTGCGCGCAACGTGGCTCCCCCGAGAGCGACCCACGCCGCCAGCACCCCTCCAAAAGGAACGTGCTCTGCCACCTGTCCCACCGCGATGGCGACGCCGATGAGCGCACCCGCCCACCGGACACCGGCGACACGACGATCCTGCCACCAGCGCCGCTCGAGCCAGCCCGCGCAGCGTCCGAACCACGCTACGGGGTGCGCGCCGTCCCCAGGGTCTGCGAGCGCCGCATCGGCGGCTAGAGCGACGAGGAGCTCACCCGTGCGTGAACGCCACACCGAGCACCAGGCCTACCATCAGCATCGTCTCAGCGACGAGTCCGATCGCTCCGATCACGTCTCCAGTCACTCCTCCGAGGGTGGCTCGCGCGCGCAACCAGACCAGGCCTCCGACCGTGACGCCAAGACTCAAACCGAGCAGCCCTGGGTCGCCGGCCACCAGCGCGATCACCACGGTGAGCACGGCGAGGCTCGCAACGCTCGAGACGCGCAGCGCCCGCGACGCTCCTTGCTGGAACGCGCTCGTGATGCCACTAGGACGCGCACTCGGCCCCTCGAGCAGCACGACCCCCATGAGCGCGCGCGACCACGCACATGCAAGCAGCACGCTGAGTACTCCAAGCCGGGGTGAGCCAAACGTCGCCACTCGCGCCAGGATGACAACGACCAGCGCGACCGCGCCGAGCGCGCCCAGGTGTGGGTCATCCATCACCTCGAGTCGCCGCGGAGGATCGGCGAAGGCGACGAGACCATCCGCGCTGTCAGCGAGGGCGTCGTAGTGGAGTCCGCGAGTGATGACGACGTCGGCCGCGACCGCGAGGGCCCCTACGAGCAGCGAGCCCGCTCCCTGGGTCACGACCCGAACGCCAACGATGCACGCGGCGACGATGACACCAGCGAGTGGGAAGGCGAGCGCGCTCTCCGCGCTGACCGGCGCCGCGATGGGCACGATGGTGAGGAAGCTTACACCGCCCGCTACGGCTCGAACCATCCTCATGAGCCCCCCTTGAGGACGAGCTCGACGCCAGCGACGATGAGCGTCACTCGTGAAGCCACACTCGCGAGCGCCTGGTTGAGCTGACCGAGTTCGTCGACGAAGCGACGGGCAAGAGCTGACTCCGGGTGGACTGACCAGCCGACCTCGTCGGAGACGACAATCGTCGGCGCCCGTCGAGCTGCCACAGCCGCAACCAGGCCATCCCGATCAACCTCGCGACCAGAGGTGAGGTGCCAACCTACCCACAAGCCCAGTCCATCGACGAGCACACCTCCGGGCACGCTCCGAACGAGTCCGACGAGTTCGTCTGGCTCCTTAGGCTCGAGTGTCACGAACCGCCCCGCTCGGCGTGCGCGATGGAGCGCCAGGCGTTCTGGCTCGAGGGCCCTCGTGCTCGCCGTGGCGATGTAGGTACGCACGCCGAGCGCACTCGCCCGAACTTCCGCGCGCTCGGACTTCCCGGAGCGGCGAGCCCCGAGTACGAGCTCGATGCTCACCGAGACCCGCGCTCCGGAGGAACGATCACGGTTGTCAGGTAGGCGGTCGCCTCCTCGTCGGCCTCCTCGAGCGTCCGCACCGTTGCCTGTGGCGTTCCAAGCAGCGAACCAACGACGCCACGGCGGCCAAGCGCACGCCCTGCCAGCTTCGTGCGACCTAGCAGCTCCCCCGGCTTGTAGAGAACGAGCCCGCAGCGAGGATCGTCGAGCGCAGACTCGACGACCTCCCAGCGTGCCCGCCCGGTAGCAAGCAGCATGTACTCCTCATCGTCGAGTAGCTCCACTGAAGCCCGTGCCGCGAGTGCGCTGAAGGCGACGATGCCGGGCACGACCTCAACGCCGACTGTCTGACGGCGCGACTGTACCGCTCTTGCGAGCAACCAGAAGGTGGAGTAGATCCCTGGGTCACCAAGCGTCACCCAAGCCACGAGTCCACCTTCATCGAGCAGCGCGAGAACGTCGTCTGCTACTGCCTCGGCGCTACGACGACGTCGCTGAGCCGCCGAAGCACGATCCAAAGCGCCCATCGGCATGACGACGCGCTGAATCCGAGCCTTCGGCACAACCTCTCGAACCACCGCCTCGGCTCGCCCAGGTTGTGCCGGGTCGAGCGAGGGGGCCAACACAAGCGCAGCCCGCTCAAGTGTATGCACAGCTCGGAGCGTCACGAGATCTGGATCACCCGGTCCGACGCCAACACCGACAAGCACACCCTGCCCAACGCCCACGGCGGCAGTCTAGGCTCGCCTGGCGCAACCCAGGGAGTTGGCAGGGCTACCACCATCCCCCTCGGGCGTAGTCGAGAGCAACCCATCAGGGCACGAAGGTGAAGGAGCAGCATGGCGGAGGCGAATCCTGGCATCACGCCGCAGCCCATGGGCTTACGGTCCCACTACATCGGGTCGCTCCCTGAGATCCCCACGGGTGAGTCGGTTGCCCTGTGTGGCTGGATCGCTCACGTGCGAGAGCACGGTGAACACCTCGTCTTCGTGGACCTGCGTGACCACACCGGCATGGTGCAGTGCGTTGTCGCACACCGAAGCCAGCTCAGCGTCGAGGCGGCGGCGCGCGTGACCGGTGTCGTCGACCGGCGACCACCGGGAACAGAAAACCCTAACCTGCCTACAGGGTCGATCGAGATTCGTGTGTCGACGCTCGAGATCCTCGGTCCTGCGGCTCCCCTCCCGCTGCCCCTGGAAGACGATCGCGACGTCGATGAGTACACGCGCCTACGGTGGCGCTACCTTGACCTCCGGCGGCCAAGGATGCAGCGCAACCTACGCGCGCGAGCGGCCGTCAACGCGGCTCTCCGTCGCGCGATGGAAACGCAGGGATTCGTAGAAGTAGAGACGCCGCTCCTGTGGACCCCGACGCCCGAGGGGGCGCGTGAGTTCCTCGTGCCCTCGCGAACCCAGCCGGGCGCCTTCTACTCGCTGCCTCAGTCTCCCCAGATCGCAAAGCAACTCCTCATGATCGCCGGAGTTGATCGCTACTACCAGATCGCTCGTTGTCTACGCGACGAGGATCTACGCGCCGATCGTCAATTTGAGTTCACTCAGCTTGATCTCGAGGCCTCGTTCGTCACTCAGCACGATGTGCGTCGCGTTGTATCGCACGCGATCCAGGCAGCCGTCAGGGCGGTACGCGGTCACGAGGCTCCACCTATCGGAGAGATCACCTGGCGCGAGGCCATGGCCCGATGGGGGTCTGACAAGCCAGATCGGCGCTTCGGGATGGAGCTGATCGATCTCAGCGAGACGATGCGTGACAGCGGGGTACGCGCGCTCAGTGCACCGTACGTCGCTGCCCTCGTCGTTAACGAGCCGCTAAGTAGAAGTCGCCTCGACGAGCTCACGAAGCGGGCACGCTCCCTCGGAGTGCAAGGTCTCGCATGGTTTCGCGTCGACTCAACTGATCCACTCGCCGTCTCATCACCGTTACTTCGAGTGGTACCGGGCGAGCTCGTTGCATCGCTCGTGGCGACGTGCGGCGCCCGGGCGGGCCAGACCATCCTCGCTGTTGCCGACACATTCGTCCGTGCAACATCAACGCTGGGTCAGCTTCGCCTCGAGCTCGGTCGTCACCAAGCTCGACCAGAGGAGCTCGACATCTTCTGGGTCACCGATTTCCCCCTCTTTGAGGGCCTCGACGAAGACGGTAACCCCATTCCGGCTCACCACCCCTTCACCATGCCTCACGAGGACGACCTCGACCTCCTCGAGCACGAGCCGCTTCGTGTTCGATCGCAGTCGTACGACCTCGTCATGAATGGCTGGGAACTCGGCTCCGGTTCGATGCGCGTCCATCGGCAGGACCTTCAGGCGCGGATTTTTCGAATCCTTGGTCTCACCCCTCAGATCGCGGCTGAACGATTTGGCTTCCTCCTCGATGCGTTTCGCTACGGTGCACCCCCCCACGGGGGCTTCGCCTTCGGCATCGACCGACTCGTCGCTATCCTGCTTGGTGAAGAGGCCATTCGCGAGACCATTGCCTTCCCGAAGACCTCCAGTGGACAGGATCCCCTCACCGGCGCTCCAAAGCCCGTGGACCCGTCCGTGCTCGCCCCCCTCGGCGTCCGCGTCGCAGTCCTTCGCGGTAGTACCTCGTGACACTCTTCGACGACGAACCCCAGCGGATCCCGCTGACGGAGCAGCTCCGCCCGCCTCGGCGCCCGTGGAAGCCGGGGGGGAGGAACGATCGATTCGCTACTCCCCCGCGCCCGGCCTCGCCCGAAGCCAGGGCGGTGGGCAGCGCCGAGGCGTTCGGGGCGCGGCTGATCGTCGCGTTCGTCGGCGAGGCCGCCACCGGCCGCACGGTCGTGGAGGCGGCGCAGCAGCAGCACGCCGGCTCCGGCGTCCGGATCG
>SIRY01000223.1 GCA_004366215.1 Actinomycetota bacterium
TCTGCGTCTGGTGCACGACCGTCCACGTCATCGTCCTCATCACGTTCCTCATCCTCCTGTGGGATTTCCTCGAGCGTCGCGGCCACTCGCAGTTGCGCCAACAGCCCGAAGGACGGCGGCTGCGACGACCGACGGCGCCGCGGTAGCGTCCACCTCGAGGTCAGCGAGCGCCTGGTAGCGAGGCTGTCGTCGCTCGAAGACGCTGCGAAGGTCAGGGCGCCCGAGCATCGGGCGACCCACGTCGCCGCCGACGCGCTCGAGCGCCACCTCGTAGGGCACGCTGAGGTAGACGACGAACCAAGGACGAAGGAGCGCGCCGAGCCCATGGTGCTCCACCGCCCCGCCCCCGAGCGCCACGACGCCGTCGGGATCGCGCAGGAGCCGCTCGAGCACTGAGCGCTCGCGCGCGCGAAAGCCAGCCTCACCCTCCTCGATAAAGATGGTCCGAATTGGCCGACCTGACGCAGCCTCGACGAGGTCATCTGCATCGCGAAAGCGCGTCTGCCACGCTGCAGCGAGGAGCTGACCGACCGACGTCTTGCCGGCGCCCATGAACCCGATGAGGCACGCCGCGGCCGCCACACGCTCCACGTCGGTGAGACTAGCTCGCCGCCGGCGTCCTCACAGTGGCCGAGTCGGCGCCACGATCACAGGTCCAAGACCAGGGCCATTGGCCTCGGCGATCGAGCGGGCGAGCGCCTCCCGAGCCGTGACGAGCAGTTCGTGCGCCTCGATGCCGTGCGAGGGGTAGGCGGCGACGCCGCAGCAGACCTTCGCGATGCGTCGGTCGGCACTACGAGCGGTCTGGATCTGCACCCGCTCCGCCACCCAGGCGGCGCCGTCCTCGTCGGTGTCGTCCAAGACGAGGGCGACGGTGCGCTCACCGACACGGCAGGCGACGTCGGCAGCCCGAATCGTCTCGAGCACGCGTGCTGCAAACGCCGCCATGACGCTCGGGGCGCCCTCGGGTTCCTGCTCTGCCGGCACGCCCTCCATGAGGACGATGCTGAGCGGCCAGAGCCGACGGCGGGCCGTCGCGAGCTTGGTCGGCAACAGCCCGGCAAAGAACGCCGCGTTGAGTAGGCCGGTCTCGGCGTCCGCGATGAGCTCGAGGTCGCCTGCCGAGGCTGACAGCTCCACGTCTCCCCCCTCTCGAAGCTGGCCACCCTGGCGCGTCGACGTCGCGGAGTAGGGTCGAACGAGGAGGGCCACGAGGGTCGCGCTACCCGCGACCACGGTACCGCCGAGTCCCCACGCACCGCTACCCCGACCGACGACGCCTACCAGCGCGAGCGACACACCTGCCACGAGCAGCACGATCGCTCCCGCAAGTTCCACGCGCCTCATCAGCGTCGTATCGGCCCCAGCGCCGTGAGCTTAAGCACGCCTGCGGCCTCGCGCGATCAGCGACAGCTCGCGGACGATCTCGCTCAGGCGCCAGTCACGCGGCGTGAAGACTCGCGCGACGCCGTGCTCCTCGAGCCAGGCGACGTCGGCCGGTGGGATGATGCCGCCCACGACGACAGGCACATCGACACCGAGCGCGCGAAGGGCCTCAAGGACCTGCATGGTCAGCGTTCGATGGGAACCTGACAGGATCGACAAACCCACGACGTCGACGTCCTCGTCGCGCGCGGTCACCGCGATGTCGCGGGGGCGCTGCCGGATACCCTCGTAGACCACCTCGAAGCCGGCGTCGCGGGCAGCCACTGCGATCTGCTCGGCGCCGTTGGAGTGCCCGTCGAGTCCTGGCTTCGCGACGAGGAGGCGCGGCGGGGAGGCTCCGAGCGCGGCTGCGCGTACCTCACCAGGTCGCCACACCCCCCTCGCCGCACCGATGCCGGTCGGTGCGCGGTAGTCGCCGAACACGTCGCGCAACGTCGACGCCCACTCGCCAGTCGTTCCGCCGGCTCGCGCGAAGTCGAGGCTCGGTGCGAGCACGTTGTTGCCCGATCGCGCCGCGGACTCGAGCGCGCGGCGGGCCTCGCGAACGCGACGGTCGTCGCGCCGGCGACGGTGAGCCCGGACACGCTCGATGAGGGCCGCAACCTCTCCCTCATCGACCTCTTGGTGGACAACCTCGTCGCCTCGACGCAGCGGTGAGGGCTCACCGTCAGCGAAGCGATTCACTCCGACCACGGTGCGCTCGCCGCGCTCGATGGCGCTCACTCGCTCAGCCTGCGAGCGCACGAGTGCGGCCTTGAGGTGCTCGATCGACGCGAACGCACCCCCGGCCTCGACGACGTCGAGCGCCTGTGACCAGGCCTGCTCCTCGAGCTCCGACGTCAGCGCCTCGATGACGTGCGAGCCTTCGAAGATGTCGGGGTACTCGAGCAGGTCAGTCTCGTAGGCGAGGATCTGCTGCGCGCGCAGCGACCACTGCTGGTCAACCGCACGCGGCAGCCCGAGCGCCTCGTTCCAGGCGGGCAGCTGGAGCGCACGTGCACGCGCATCACGCGAGAGGGTCACACCGAGTGCTTCGAGCACGATCCGATAGACGTTGTTCTCAGGTTGGAGCTCGGTGAGCCCGAGCGAGTTCACCTGCACTCCGTAGCGAAAGCGGCACACGCGCGGATCGTCGAACCCGTAGCGCTCACGGACCGTACGCTGCCAAAGCCTCGAGAACGCGCGGACCTTGGCGACCTCCTCGATGAAACGGATGCCGGCGTTGAGGAAGAAGGACATGCGCCCCACCGCCTGCGCAAAGCGATCGCCGTCACCGAGGCGCAGACGCACCGCGTCGAGCACGTCGATCGCGGTCGCGAGGGCGATCGACACCTCCTGGACCGGCGTCGCACCGGCCTCTTGGAGGTGGTACGAGCACACGTTGATCGGATTCCACCGCGGCACGTGCTCGACCGCAAAGACGATGAGGTCTACACTCAGGCGCTTGGAGTGCTCCGGATCGAAGATGAAGGTTCCACGCGACAGAAACTCCTTGACGAGGTCGTTCTGCGTCGTCCCTGCGAGGCGGCCCCAGGGGGTACCTGCTCGCTCGGCTCGATCAAGGTACAGCGCGAAGAGCCACGGCGCGGTCGCGTTGATCGTCATGGAGGTGTTGAGCGTGCCAAGGTCGAGGCCGGCGAAGAGATCCGCGACGTCTTCGCGAGAGGCGATCGGAACGCCGACGCGCCCCACCTCTCCGAGCGCGAGCTCGTCGTCGGGATCGAGGCCGAGCTGCGTCGGCAGGTCGAAAGCGATCGACAGGCCGGTCTGGCCTCGCTGGAGGTTGCGGTGCATGAGCGCGTTCGTCGCCCGTGCGCTCGAGTGCCCCGCGTACGTTCGCATCAACCACGGCGCGTCAGGTTGCTCGAGCCTGACCATCACCCGCGCTCCTCGTAGCGAAAGAAGCCCTGCCCAGCCTTTCGACCAAGTCTCCCGGCAGCGACGAGCCGCCGAAGCGTCGGAGCTGGCACGAGGCCAGGATCACCCGTCGCAGCCCAGAGCCGCTCGAGGATCGCCACGGTGACGTCGATGCCCACGAGGTCCGCGAGCGCGAGCGGCCCCATCGGGTGGTGTGCTCCGAGCTGCATCGCACGGTCCACGTCTTCGGCGGATGCGACACCCCGTTCGACGAGCCGGACAGCCGCGTTAATGGCTGGAAAGAGCAGCGCGTTGACGACGAACCCCGGCTCGTCCGCCACCACGATCGGGGTCTTGCCGAGGCGCCGCGCAACCGCACTGGCGCGCTCGATCACCTCGTCTGCCGTCTGGAGCGCCCGGACCACCTCGACGAGCTCCATGCGCGGAACGGGATTGAAGAAGTGCAGGCCGACGACGCGCTCGGGGTGCTCCGTGACCTGCGCGAGCTGACCGATGCTCAGCGTCGAGGTATTCGACGCGAGGATGGCCGACGGCGGCAGCAGCGAGCCAAGCTGCGCGAAGAGCACGCGTTTTGGCTCGAGCAACTCGACGATCGACTCGATGACGAGGTCGCAGCCCTCGAGCTGCGCAAGGTCGCTCGTGACGACGAACGACCCGGGCGGCGGCGACTCGCGAGCACTGTGCTGCCCGACTCGACGACTCAGGCGCTCGCGCACGCGCAGCTCGAAGCGAGCTGCGCTCTCGCGCGAGCGCGCCCACACGACGACGTCGAAGCCGTGTCGCACCGCCACCTCGGCGATGCCTGCCGCCATCGTGCCGCTGCCGACCACGCCGACCGGGCCGTTGATGGGTGTCGTCGCCGCCATGTCCCGATGGTAGCGGCAACACCCGGTGGAATGCTCGCCACCACAGGGCCGTAGGATGGTGCGGGTGGCGAGCGGCACACTCATCTTGGTCGGCGGCCAGGAGTTCCACCCAGACGCGACGTTTGAGGTCCACGCCGCCCAGGAAGCCGGTGGCACGGTCCTCATCGTTGCGACGGCAGCGGCGTTCGAGCGCCCGGAACGAGCCGTTGCGACGGCGCGACGTGCCTTCGAGCCGTACGGGGTCGAGGTCCGCGAGCTGCCGCTCTACGAGCGTCGCGACGCCTTCGAGCAGTCCATCGTTGCGCAGCTTCGCCACGCGCGCTGTACCTACATCGTCGGCGGGTCACCGTTCCACCTACGCGCGGTCCTCCGCGCGACGCCCGCGTTTGACGCGGTAGCAGAAGCCGTCGCAGGTGGCGCCACGCTGCTCGCGTCCTCAGCGGGCGCCATGGTCCTCGGTGACCCGATGGTAGACCCGCGAGGAGGAGCTCTCACGGTCGGCCTCGGACTCATCGAGCGCCTCAGCGTGATACCGCACGCGAACACCTGGCCCTCTGACCTCCGTCAGCGTACCGTGAGGCTCGCACCTCCAGACGTCGTCGTTGCTGAGATCGATGAGGCAACAGGCCTCCTTTGCGATCCACTCGGATCCCTGCGCGCCGTCGGGCGCGGCAGCGTCCGACTCACGCAGCGCGGGCACGAGGTTCCGCTCGATCGTGCGCGGCTTACCCTGCGGCTGCCCACGGTCTCGAGCTGAGGCCCACCTGCTCGAGGCGCTCGCGCCAGCGGGTGTGAGCATCCGCCCCCACCCGACGAGCAGCGAGCTCGCCTGCTGCCAGCCAGACGACACAGCTCGGATCCGCCTGCGCGAAGGCCCACAGTATGGGCTCGCCCTCCGCTGGCGTCCGTAGCAACGTCGCGGCGATGAGCTGACGCTGCTCGGGGCGTACCGCCTCAGCGAGCAGCCCGACGTCGACACCTGCTCGCTCCATCCACCCGGCGACCTCCCGCACGTCGAGGTCGGCGACCCCTCGGCGTAGCGACGCGACAGCCGTCTCGACCGCCTCTCTCCAGCGTCCGAGACCAGCCAAGCAACGCGCTCGCAAGCCTTCGAGACGAGCAGGATCGACCACCAAGCCGTCAGCGTCTTCGACCCGCTCCACGATCTGCTCGAGCGCAGCGAGCGCCTCAGCCAGCTCACCACGCTGGGCACACACGCGAGCGAGCGCCTCGAGCGCGAACGCTCGCGGAACACCCGGTTGGACCTCGAGCGCGGCGACGCAGCGCGTCGCGTCGTCGAGACGCCCGAGCGCAAGAGCGCTCTCCACGCCAGCGAGCAAGCCGAGTTTGCGCAGGGGCCCTGGGGGTGCCTCGAGGATCGCTCGGTCGACGAGCTCGAGGACCGCGGCGTGCTCACCTGCGAGCAGCAGCGAGCGAGCCTCGTGGACGAGTGCCTCGAGCGGATCGCTCGCCGACGAGTTGTGTGAGGCGACGCGAAGATTGCGCTCTCCCTTGGCACGCCTGCGCATCACGACGTCGAGGTAGCCAAGGTGCACGAGGAACAGCTCTGACGCCCGAGCTGCAACGACGGGCCGAGTTCCATCTCGCGTCCAGACCGTCTCGTGGATCGCACCGCGCCACGTGGCGGCCGCTCTCCGAAAGAGGCGCACGGCGAAGTGATCCGCGTAGGTCAGGCCGACACCTGTGAGGTTGCGAATGCGAAC
>ML178776.1:0-1252 GCA_004366215.1 Actinomycetota bacterium
CAAGGATGATCTGCGACGGCCGCAGTCCCGCGTCGAGGGCCCACTCGGCGCGCTGGCGGAGGAACCCCACGACCGTACCCACGAGGTCGTCGTAGTGAGGTTCGGGGTCGTCGATCCGTGGCCCGAGCCGAATGTGGGTCGCGACGACGGCGGCGCCGTAGCGAGCAGCGACCGCGAGGTAACGCGCATCTGCGAAGCCTGAGATGTCGTTGCCGATGTGCGCGCCAGCCTCGAGCGCGGCCTCGAGCACCGTAGCATTCCACGTATCGACGGAGATGACGACGTCGAAGCGGCTGGCTACCCCTTCGACCGCTGGCACCACGCGCTCGAGCTCCTCCTCCGTCGAGACGGCAGGACCTGAGCCCGCCTTCACGCCACCGATGTCGATGATGTCTGCACCTGCCGCGACGAGCCCCTCGACGTGAGAGAGGAACCGATCGAGGGCGAAGTAGCGCCCATGGTCGAAGAAGGAGTCCGGGGTTCGATTCGCGATCCCCATGACGAGAGGCCACCCGAGGTCAAGCAAGCGACCTCGAGCATCGAGGGTCGCTGGTGGAGCGCTCACGCGAACAACGCCGAGGTGAGCCGACGCCGCCAGGCCGCGACGCGAGGGTCGCCCTCGGGCAGGAGTCGCAGGAGGTCGAGGAGCTCCTGTCGCGCCCCCTCGTCCTGCTTAACGCGAGCGAGGAGAGCCTCGAGCCGCGCCTCGACCTCATCGGCACCCAGGGATGCCTCACCTCGTTGCGCGAGCCGGAGGCGAGCCTTGAGCGCTGCGATCGGTTCGGTCTCTGGAAAACGCGCGAGGAGCTCCTCCGCCTCCGCGAACTCGCCTTTGACGAGCAGTAGCTCCACGAGCCCGACGGCGGCACGCTCGTTCGCTGGTTCGAGTTCGAGTGCCTGGCGAAGCGACGGCTCGGTGCCCTCAGCGATCAGCACGTCAACGACTGTCTCGGCCGGGGCGAGCTTGGCGACGAAGTCCCTCACCGCTTGCTCCGGGTACGCACCGACGAACGAGTCCACGACCTTCCCGTCTCGGATCGCGTACACCGCGGGGATGCCCTGGACACGGAACGCCTGCGCGATGCCGGGGTTCTCATCCACGTTCACCTTCGCAAGCAGCACGCGCCCATCCGTCTCGGCGATGACTCGCTCGATGATCGGGCTGAGGACACGGCAAGGGCCACACCACGGAGCCCACAGGTCCACCACGACCGGGCGCTCCTTCGACGCCTCGATGACGTCACGTTGCAAG
>ML178776.1:1271-5411 GCA_004366215.1 Actinomycetota bacterium
CGCGTCGGTGACATCCATGCTCTTCAGTGTAGAGCACCGCCTTCGAGGCGCCCCAAGGCGGCCGCGGAGGCGTACGCTTGTGCCATGGAGACTCGTCGACTCGGACGGACTGGCCACTACTCGAGCGTCGCCATCCTCGGTTGCTGTGCCTTCAGCGATGGCGACCCTGAGGCCGCGGGCCGCGCGCTCGCGACCGTACTCGACTACGGCGTCAACCACCTCGACATCGCGCCCTCCTACGGCGACGCTGAGCGGGCCATCGGCTACCACCTCCCCGCCGTCCGCGACCGCCTGTTCGTCGCTGCGAAGACTTTGGAGCGCTCCGCGTCGGGCGCGCGTCGCGAGCTCGAAGCGACGCTCGAGCGCCTCCACACCGACTACCTCGACCTCTACCAGTTCCACGCCCTCACGAGCGTCGAAGAGCTCGATCGCGTGACCGCTCCTCAGGGAGCCCTCGAGGCGTTCGAGCGCGCTCACGACGAGGGCCTCGTGCGCTTCGTCGGCGCGACGGGCCACTTCCTCGATGCGCCAACCGTCATGCAGGCTGCCCTCGAGCGCGTGGACCTCGACACCGTCATGGTGCCGCTCGGCGTCGCGCACTTCGCCGACGCCTCCTACCGGCGCGCAGCCGAAGCGCTCCTTGCGTTGGCCGAGGAGCGAGACGTCGGCGTCATCGCGATCAAGGCGCTCGCGCGGCGTCCCTGGGGTGAGCGCCCTCACCGCTACGAGACGTGGTACGAGCCGCTCGACGACCCAGGGCGGATCCAGGCCGCGATCGACTTCGTGCTCTCGCTGCCGATCGCTGCGTTCGCGACCCCCTGCGACCGACGCCTGCTCGAGCTCGCCGTACGCGCAGCCGACGCCACGACGCCCCTGCGCGAGCACGACAGAGAGCTGCTCCTCGCGGCGACCGACCTGCGTCCCCTACCTCGAGACGCCGGCCTCTAGGCTGCGGTGCTCGCGTGAGAGGAGGTGGAGCCGTGTCGACGACGAGGAGCGTCCGCCTGGTGGGCTCGCCTGACCGACCGCTCGTGGTCGCGCTCGCGTCGCTTGGCACGCCGAGCGCCCTGTGGGACGACGTCACGGGTCGCTTGGCGGATCGGTGGCGCTTTGCGTTCGTTGAGCATCCAGGTCACGTGGCCGGTGCCGGCCCAAGTCCCGTCGCTGAGCGCATGGACGCCTACGCGGACGAGATCATCGCCACGCTCGACGCGCTCGAGGTCGCGTCGGCCCACGTCGTTGGGGTCTCCATCGGCGGCGCACTCGGGCTCGAGCTCAGCGCGCGCTTCCCTTCTCGGATCGGGCGGGTCGTCGCGATCGGGGTCGGGCCGCGCTTCGGTACGCCTGAGCTCTGGCTCGAGCGAGCTCGGACGGTGCGCGAGCTCGGGACCGACCGCCTCGCCGACGACCTCCTCGATCGCTGGGCCCCGCGGGAGTGGTGGGACGCGCATCCTCCTCGACGTCGCGAGGTACGTTCGTGGGTGGCAGCGTGCGACGACGAGGCCTACGCTCGGCACTGCCACGCGCTCGCCGCCTGGGAGGCTCCACCGCTCGACGACCGCCGTGCGAGCGCAACGCTGCTCATCACCGGTGCTCACGACCCGGTTGCGCCCCCTGAGCTCGTCCTGGCGCTCGCCGCAGGACGCTCGCCAGTCGTCGTGCTACCCCGATCGCGGCACCTCCCCGTCCTCGACGCACCGGCCGCGGTTGCGACGCTCGTCGACGTTCACCTCGCTGGCGCCATGGACGACCCGCCTACTCCACGGTGATCCTCGCCTGCGAGGAGGCAGCGAACCTGCGCGCGCGAGAGCGCGAGCTCTCCCCGCTTGAGGATCGGCTCCGGGTGACCTAGAGCGTTCCGTAGGACCTCGTGGGCACGGCGACGCTCCCAGGGCTCGAAGCCGAGAAACCGCAGGTGCGGCGTGACCCACTGACCATCGATGAGGTCGAGTCCAGACTCGCGCGCCCAGGCGACCAGCCCGACGAAGGCGACCTTTGAGGCGTCGCGCTCACGCGACACCATCGTCTCGCCGATGAAGCACCGGCCGAGCACGAGCCCAAAGCACCCGCCGAGGAGACGCTCTCCCTCCCAGCACTCGACCGAGTGCGCGACACCACGTTCGAGGAGCTCCTGGTAGAAGGCGACGAAGCGCTCGTCGATCCACGCCCCTGGTCGGGCGGGGTCCGCAGCGAGGGCGTGCAGGCTGGTGGGAGCGGCGTCGACCCGGATCGACCATCGGTCGAGGTGGCGCAGTACTGAGCGGTGCGCGACCCGCGACAAGCTCCCCTCGAGCCGCAGCAGAGCGCGCCACGTGGGATCAAACCAGCCGAGGGTGTCGGCCGCGAGCCACATCGGGAACAACCCAGCTCGGTAGCCCGCGAGGACGTGCTCGATGTGGGTCACGAGGTCGTCGAGCCGTTCGATGGCGACGAGATCTGCTGGCCGCTCGCCGTCAACCTCCGGTGCCACTCCGTCTCCTCGCTACCGGGGCCGTCCCGGCCCGACCGCACGTGACCATAGGTTGCTGTGCCAGCCCACCTCACGCTACCCCGAGAGCGCTCTCGGTGGTGCAGCGAGGCACGAGAGGCTTCGCTTCGCTGCTCCACCCACCGTGCACAGCTCGCCGAGCGCGACTCGCCTCCGAGCCGTCGTGACCACGTCGACAGCCGCAGGCCCGACGCCCCCGACTCTCTGAACACGCCGTAGCCGGTATCGAGGCGCAGGTCGTCGGCTGTGGTGCGAGCGTCGAGCCCGTCGGCGACCGCGCTCCTGGTCGCTCGGCCCCAAGGTCAGCGACGTCGGTAGCGTCGGTACCGCGAACCTCCCCGAAGCGTCAGCCACAGCCCGGCACGAATCGGGTGGCGTGCGGCCCAGGCGCGGCGTCGAGCGCGTCGGATCGATCGGGGTAGGGCCGCGCGTACTGGGTGGCGGATCCTCCAGAGCCTGCTCACCGCCTTCCTCCTACCCTAGGAGTTTGGCACGGCCGAATTGCGCGTGCACGCAGCCGCGAACCTGCACGACGGCCACGGGTCGAGCCAGGCGTGCCGCTCGAGGCGGACCTCAAGCGGCAGTGAGCTGACGTTCGTCATCTCCGGTCACCGAAGGCACGATCCTCGCACCACTCCGCACCACGACGCCCCGGTGTCCGACGCGGCGCTGGCTCGAGCGCGCCGGGGTCGCGACGAGCTCAGCGGAGCTCCAACCGCCGATGGGACAGCGCCACCAGCGTCGTGCACACGCAGTGGTGCCACACCACTCCCCGCGTCGCCCTGCGAGCCCGTCCAACACCTCGCCGGTGCTCCGCTCTACTGACGGCCCCGAGCACCGCGCCACGGTCCTCCCGCGCAACCGATACCTCCCAGCACCCGCAGCTGGGCGTCCACCCCACAGCGCCGGTCGTCGTCGCGGTCGTGACGTCAGCGTCGGGACGACGCTGCTCGGTCGGGGTCGTCGGCCCAACGTGCTCGTACGTCCACCTAACCCTTCGGCCGTCGCAGGGCTCGTCGCGCGAGACGCTCCTCACTCTCGTCTCCACGACCTGACGCCGCTGGTCGTGTCCGGCACGAGCGTTGGACCTTCCACTGGCCTGCCCGAGCTCGGCATGCCCTCCTCGCTAGAGCCACGTTGGCCCTCTGTCACCTGCACTCGTTGACGTCCGTACCGCGGCCGTCGACACCGATCCTCTGGCGGCACGCCGCCCACCGATGGTGTCAGGCGGTGATCGTTCAGGCGACCTCTCGGTCGCCTGAACGATCACCGTCGCGGCACGTCCCTGTACGCCTCGTGACGGACCTCACCCTCGGGAGTGTCTCACCGTCGCAGGCCCCTTCCGCGCTGTCGGTGCCCGTGGCGCTCGAAGGCGACACCGCCTCGACGTCGTCGGACGTTGCGCCGCTCACCGGCGACACCTCAGCGCAACCCGCGAGGCCTCGAGCCTGGTGCACCAAGTCCACGCCGATCAATCGAGCCCCACGCCCGCGAGCTGGCCTTGAGGGACGTGAGCTCCGCGCTGCCGATTCGGGCTCCACACGTGCCGCTCAGTCGTCGGCGATGGCAGGCTCGGCCTGAGCACTACCGGCTCCCCTCACGCTGTGGGCGCGGCCACTCAGGCTGCACAGAGCCCCACGGCACACGGATCG
>SIRY01000226.1 GCA_004366215.1 Actinomycetota bacterium
CGTGGATCGCAGCCTCGCGACCGCGAGCGAACCGCCGACGGTCATCCTCGTCGTCGGTGTCAACGGGGCTGGCAAGACCACGACCGTTGGGAAGCTCGCCTCCGTGCTCCAAGAGCGAGGTCCCGTGGTCATCGCTGCTGCCGATACCTTTCGGGCGGCCGCCACAGAGCAGGTCTCGACGTGGGCCGAGCGTTCGGGCGTGCGCATCATCGCCGGCCAACGCGGCGCGGATCCGGGGTCCGTGGTGTTCGATGCGATCGAGCACGCTCGTGCGCAGGGGGTGGCCACGGTGCTGTGCGACACCGCTGGTCGGCTGCAGACGAAGACGAACCTCATGGCTGAGCTCGGCAAGATTCGTCGCGTGGCTGAGAAGGCCGCCGGGCACGTCGATGAGGTGTTGCTCGTGCTCGACGCGACGACCGGTCAGAACGGCCTGAGCCAAGCCCGGGTCTTCGGGGAGGTCGCTGGCGTCACGGGGATCGTGCTCACCAAGCTCGATGGCACCGCCAAGGGCGGCATCGCACTCGCCGTGGAGCACGAGTTCGGTGTCCCGATCAAGTTGGTCGGCGTGGGGGAGGGGATCGGGGATCTCGAGGCGTTCGACCCTGACCAGTTCGTCGACGCCCTCCTTGGTCTTGGGTCGCCACCCCGTGAGGAGGCGGGAGGTTCGGCCGGTGTTTGAGACGCTCAGCGGTCGGCTGGAGGGGGCGCTCGCGCGCATTCGTCGCAAGAGCCGACTCACGCAGCGGGACGTCGACGAGGCTCTGCGCGAGATCCGCGGGGCGTTGCTCGAAGCGGACGTGGCGGTAGGGGTCGTCGACGCGATCTTGGCCCGAGTCGGCGAGGCAGCGGTCGGTGCCATGGCCTCGCCGTCGCTGACCCCGGGTCAGCAGGTCGTCAAGGCGGTCCACGAGGAGCTCCTACGCGTCCTCGGTGGTGAGACCTTCCGGCTCCGCTACGCATCGACGCCACCGACGGTCATCGTGCTCGCCGGGCTCCAGGGTGTCGGTAAGACGACCGCTGCAGCCAAGCTCGCGCTCCAGCAGGCCCGAGAGGGACGGTCGCCGCTGCTCGTGGCCGCAGACCTCCAGCGGCCGGGCGCAGTCGAGCAGCTCATGGTGCTCGGGGAGCAGGCGGGCGTACCCGTCGTGAGTGAGGGAGGCGACCCTGTCACCGTGGCGAGACGGGGTGTCGAGGCCGCTCGTCGTAGCGGCCGCGACGTCGTCATCATCGACACGGCGGGCAGGTTGGCGATCGACGAGGCGCTCATGCGTGAGGTCGCCGCGCTCTCGAGCGCTGTCGACCCTCACTACCGCCTGCTCGTCGTCGACGCGATGGTAGGCCAAGAGTCGGTGCGCGTCGCGAAGGCGTTCGATGAGCGACTCTCGATCTCGGCGGTCATCCTGACGAAGCTCGACGGCGACGCCAGGGGTGGGGCGGCGCTGTCGATCCGCGAGGTCGTTGGCAAGCCCATCGCTTTTGCGTCAGTGGGCGAGAAGCTCGAGGAGTTCGAGCCGTTCTACCCCGATCGTATGGCGTCGCGCATCCTCGGTATGGGCGATGTGCTCTCGCTCATCGAGCGAGCCGAGGCCACCATGGACGAGGAGGTGACGCGTCGTGGAGTCGACAAGCTGCGGCGCGGCCAGTTCGACCTCGACGACCTCCTCGAGCAGATGCGCCAGGTACGCCGCCTCGGCCCGCTCAAGGGCGTGCTCGCCATGCTGCCTGGGATCCCACGGGAGCTGCGCAACCAGGACATCGACGACGCGGAGCTGTCGCGCGTCGAGGCGATCATCTCGTCGATGACACCCGAGGAGCGGCGTAACCCCGGTATCATCGACGGGTCTCGCCGCGCTCGCATCGCTCGAGGTTCGGGCACGCAACCCCAGCAGGTCTCAGCGTTGCTCAAGCAGTTCCGCGACGTGAGCAAGGTGCTGCGCCAGGCGGGGCTTGGGGCACCGAGCGCGACCAAGCGCCGTAAGCCCCCTCGACGCAAGCGCAGGTGAGCGCAGGTAGTCCGCGACTACACTCGTCGGAGAGTGCGCAGGTGCTGTGCGCGCAACGGAAGGAGAACGTCTCTATGGCAGTGCGGCTTCGGCTTACTCGAACCGGCAAGAAGAAGCAGCCGCAGTATCGCATCGTCGCGGCAGACGCCCGGACTCCTCGTGACGGTCGGTTCATCGAGGTGCTCGGCTGGTACAGGCCGCAGCCGGACCTTCAGTTCAAGCTCGACCTTGAGAAGGTCGACCGGTGGCTGAGCAAGGGCGCCACACCTTCAGATCGAGTTGCCAAGCTCATCGAACTGCAGCGCGGTCAGCAGGTGCGATGACGGGGAACGACTCGGCCATCCCCACCCTCTCGCCAGCTCAGGGCCTCGCGGTCGAACGCAGCGCGTCGCTGGTGCTCTACCTCGTGCGAGCGCTCGTACCGGAGGCTGCGGACAAGGTGGTGGTGCGCCACGATCCAGTGAGAAACGGCGAACTCTCGCTCTCTGTGACGGTGCCGAGCGACTCGCTCGGCCGAGTCATCGGGCGTGGCGGGCGGACTGCGGCCGCAGTCCGGACGGTCGTCGGTGCGCTCGCCCAGCGTGCTGACCTAGTGGCGAAGGTGTCGTTCTCTGACGGTCGGGATCGGCCTCGGCGAGGAGGGTCTCGCGCTCGGCGCGGTGGTGGCCGCCGCCGGGGGTGAGCGCTCGTGTGCGGGTCGCGACCGTCGTGCGCCCACACGGCGTGCGGGGGGCGGTCCTCGTACGCGACACCTCCGACATCGAAGGGCGGTTCTCGCTCGGCGCGACCTTCTACCTCGACGACGGCGACCCACTGACGTTGGTTGACGTCGGGGGCACGCGGGAGCGTCTCATCCTTCGCTTCGCTGAGATCAGCGACCGCGACGCCGCTGCTGCGCTTCGCGGTCGCTCGCTGTGGGCGGATCGGTTGGCCTCCGCCGCGGACGTGACCTTGGTGGCGGACCTCATCGGCCGGGACGTCGTCGACCAGCGAGGCCTCTACCTCGGGCGCGTCGTGGCGGTTGAGGCCAATCCAGCGAGTGAGCTGCTCGTCCTCGAGGACGGGCAGCTCATCCCGAGCGTGTTCATCGTCGGGATCTCAGGCAAGGGCATCGTCGTGGACCCGCCAGCTGGCTTGTTCGACCTGTGAGCGGCACCGTGCGTATCGCCCTCGTCACCATCTTCCCCAGCCTCGTCGAGGGCGTCCTGCGTCACTCGCTCCTCGCGCGCGCCGAGCGAGATGGTCTCGTGCGCTACGAGGTCGTCGACGTTCGCCAGTTCGCCGACGACCCGCGTCGCTCCGTCGATGACGCGCCCTACGGCGGCGGCGCGGGCATGGTGCTCCAGCCGGAGCCGATCGCCCGGGCGCTGCGCTCCGGGCCGCTCCCGCACCCCTGGATCGGCTTGTCGCCTGCTGGTCGACCGCTCACGCAGGCTGCGGTGCGCCGTCTCGCGTCGCTTGATGGGCTCACGCTCGTCTGCGGGCGCTACGAGGGCTTCGACGCCCGCCTCGAAGACGCAGTCTTCGACGATCTCATCTCCGTTGGCGACGTGGTCGTCCAGGGAGGTGAGCTCGCCGCCCTGCTCGTGGTGGAGGCCGTCGTCAGGCTCGTGCCCGGAGTGCTTGGCAACGCCACCTCGCTCGCAGAGGAGAGTTTCGGTGAGGAGGGGCTGCTCGAGTACCCTCAGTACACGCGCCCCCGCCGCTTCGAGGGCATCGAGGTTCCAGAGGTGCTCGTGAGTGGTGACCACGCAGAGGTCGCACGCTGGCGCCGAGCAGCTGCGCTCGCGCGCACGATTGCTCGGCGACCAGACCTCATCCGTGTGCGCGGTGGCCTCACCGATGAGGAGGTCTCCCTCCTGCGACGCTACGGCTATGCTGAGCAAGTCACGCGCTGGTTCGAGGTGCAAAGGGACGAGGATGAAGCCGACGGATCTCGTGGATGCTGACTCGCTACGTGCTGATGTTCCAGCGTTCGCCCCGGGGGACACGGTCAAGGTGCATGTCCGCGTCGTCGAAGGGTCGCGCGAACGAGTGCAGGTCTTCCAAGGTGTGGTCATTGGCCGCAATGGTTCAGGAGCGCAAGAGACCTTCACCGTGCGCAAGCTCAGCTTCGGCATCGGGGTAGAGCGCATCTTCCCGGTTCACGCACCGACCATTGCGCGCATCGAGGTGGTCCAGCGTGGGGATGTTCGTCGCGCCAAGCTCTACTACCTCCGTGGTCGAGTTGGTCGGGCGGCGAAGGTCAAGGAGAAGCGCTGAGGGCGTCGGGCACACGAGGGTTGCGCGATGGGCGCTGAAGAAGACCTCGAGCGCTACGAGACCGAGGTCGAGCTCGCTCTCTACCAGGAATACAAGGCAGTCTTACCGCTGTTCCGGTTCGTTGTAGAGACCGAGCGCAGGTTCTACCTTGCGAACTCGGTTCGAGTCCAACCGAAGGCGGAGGCGGGATTGAGCTTTGTCGAGGTCGACCTCGACGACGCGTGGGTGTGGGACATGTACCGGCCCGTACGCTTCGTCGAGCACGTACGCGTCATCTCCTTTCGTGATGTGAACGTCGAAGAGCTTCCTCGACGCGACGTCCACTAAGGCGCAGGTGCTCAGTGCAGCAGCATCGTCGGCCAGCCGTGGCCACCCGTCTCCAGGCGGCGCCCAGCGAAGATCGGCTGTTTGGCCCGAACCCCGCAGTGGCGCTCAACACCACCTACTACGAGGGCCAGCGCTCCGTCTACGGGCGACACACCAACTCCACGTGGGAGGCGTTCGAAGCGGTCGTTGGAGAGCTCGAGGGCGGTCAGGCGCTCGCGTTCGCCTCGGGTATGGCGGCGATGCTCGCTGTGCTGCTCTCGGTGGGTGCTCGAGCCTTTGTGGTCGCTGACGCGTACATGGGAACCCGTCAGCTGGTGTCGTGGCTTCGAGAGCGGACGCCCCAGCTCTACGTCGCCGAGTCCTCGCAGCTCGAGGTTCTCGTCGAGTCCTGTGAGCCCGGGGATCTGGTCGTGCTCGAAACCCCCTCGAATCCGCTGCTCGCGACGTATCCCATCGCCGAGCTCGCGGCTGCGCTGCACCGCCGTGGGGCGCTCCTCGCTGTTGACTCGACGCTCGCGACGCCCGTGCTCCAGCAGCCGCTCGCGCTGGGCGCTGACGTCGTCATCCACTCGGCTTCGAAGTTTCTCTCGGGTCACGCGGACGTACTCGGCGGCGTCGTGGTCGCCGGGGACGACGTGCTGGCCTCGCGGCTCGCCGAGGCCCGTGAGCTCACCGGGGGCGTGATCGGGCCGGTGGAGGCCTACCTGTGCTTCCGCGGCATGCGCACCCTCGCCGTTCGAGTCGAGCGTGCGAGCGCGACGGCGACGGAGCTCGCGGAGCGACTTCGAGCACGGGTTGGCACCTGGGTGCGCTACCCGGGCTTCAACGAGGCGCTCGTCGGTCGAGGGCGCCAGCAGGCAGCTGGAGGAGCGGTGATCGCGCTGGTGTTCCCGACGAGTGCGGTTGCCGACGCGTTCGTCGATGCGCTCGAGCTGTTCCACCACGCGACCTCGTTGGGTGGGGTCGAGAGCTTGGCGGAGCGGCGCTCTCGGTACCCGGCCGAAGATCGCGTGCCAGAGGGTCTCGTGCGGCTCTCGATCGGCCTTGAGGACCCTGAGGATCTCTGGGAAGACCTCGATCGCGCCCTCACGGTAGCCCTGTCGTAGCGGTCACGACCTTCAGCGACGGCGTCGGACGCCGTGGCGCAGCTCCCACTCGAGGCATCGCCGGTGCCAGTGGCGGCGCAGGTCGGTGGCGCAAGTCGGCACGACGACGACGTGGCCGATCCCAGGTTCGATGGTGGTCGCACAACCTGGGCACTGGTAGGGCTTGCGCGCTTGGTAGGGCTGGACGAACGTGACGGTCGCCTCGAGCCCGGTGAGGGGATCCACGATGGGCTCGGGGTTCAGTGGCGCCACCGCTCGAGCTCCTTCGCGAGCGTTGGGTCGCGAGCGACCGCGAACTGCGCAATGACCTCTCGCTCGAGCGCTGAGGCGACGGAAGTCGCGGCGTCATCGATGAGACGCTTCGCCAACGTCAGCGGGGCGGGCTGGTGCGTGGCGAGCTCAGCTCCCCACGCAAGGGCGCAGGGCACGACGTCTGCGTCAGGCACGACGCGGTTGACGACCTGCTCGAGCTCGGCCTGGGTGAGTTCACGGCCAAAGAACGCGAGCTCTTTGGCGCGGTGGGGCCCGAGGCGGGCGACGAGGAGCGCGGAGCCGGCGAAGTCCAAGGTCAGCCCTCGCCGGATGAAGATCTCGCTTGCCTTCGTGTGCTCGCCTGCGACGACGAGGTCGCAGGCGAGCGCGAGGTTCAAGCCGGCGCCGACGGCGACGCCTCGCACGGCCGCGATGGTGGGCGTGCGCAGGTGCACGAGGTGCCGCAGCGCTCGGTGCAACCGATCGATCTGGCCGAGCAGCTCCCCCTCGGCGACGTCCGACAGGTCCGCTCCTGCGCAGAAGTAGCGATCGGTCCCAGCGAGGATGATCGCTCGCACCGAGGGGTCGTCGTCGAGCTCCCAGAGGACCTGAGCTAGCTCCTCGGCGTCGCGAACTCGCAAGGCGTTCGCACGCTCCGGTCGCCAGAGCGTCACGAGCGCAGAGGAGCCGTGGCGCTCGACGCGAATCGCCTCAAGCGCGCTCACCGTTCAGCTGCGGCGCGGTTGGAGCGGAACCCAGCCACCTCGACCGAGCGCTGCCGAGGTCTCGAAGTCGAGCTCCTCGAGCTCGCCTTCGACCGACGTGATCCAGGGAAACCGGCTCTTGAGGATGCGCTCGACACCGAGCTGGATCGTCGACGTCGAGATCGCGCAGCTCGAGCAGGCACCGGTGAGGCGCACCCGCACGACACCCGTCGCAGTGTCGACCGACACGAGCTCGAGATCCCCACCGTCAGCTTGGACCACTGGCCGAAGCTGGTCGATCAAGCCGCGGACAGCCTCAGGATCGCGCCCGGGTGCGGACCTTCGATCTCCCACTCGTGACCTCCTCACCCTGACCCGACCGCTCGCGCCTGGCCAGGCCGACTTCCAGGCTAGTGGTCGCCGTGCGCGGCGCGGTAGCGGGCGAGCGCAGCGTCGATCTCCGCCATCGCCTGCTGCAGGGGAGCCCAGCCTTCGACGTCGACTGACTTGCCAGGTTCGAGATCCTTGTAGTGCTCAAAGAAGTGTGTGACCTCCCGCTGGAGGT
>SIRY01000227.1 GCA_004366215.1 Actinomycetota bacterium
GGTCCTCAATGGCGATGAGGCCGAGCATCGCTGAGAGCCCGGCAGTGCCGACCGCCATCGCGGCAAAGGCATCGAGGCCAGGCGGCAGCGCCACGACCCACTCTGGGCGCACTCGAGCCTCCTCGGCAAAGCCCCCCGGGTGCCGCTCCCCGAGGTGGTAGCCCGTCACGACCACAGCCGTGCCCGGAGCATAGGTCCCGGTCGCGTCCTCGAGGACCTCACCCGCAAGATCGATGCCCGCCACCTCAGGGTATGAGCGCACGAGGCGCCCTCGCCCGCGCAGGACCAGCGCGTCTTTGTAGTTGAGCGACGAGTAGAGCACGCGGATCCGCACCGGGTCGCTGCCGAGCAGTGCAGGATCGAGCTCCTCCACCGAGGCGGTGACGGCTCCGTCGCGCTCGCGAACCACGATCCCTCGAGGCGTCATCCCTTCATCCTCGTCGCCACGGTCTCAAGCAGGGTCGTCCAGTCCGCGCTGAACGCCCGTGCGCCCTGCTCCTGCAGGCTCTCTGCCACTCGATCGAGGTTGACCCCGCTCTGGGTGATCTGCTCGAGCACCCCATCCCAGCGCGCAAGCTCATCGTTGAGGACCGGCTCGACGTCACCGTGGTCATCGAAGGCGAGCAGCGTTGCCTCGGGTACGGTGTCGATCGTGCCGGGTGCGACCAAGCGCCCAAGGTAGTACGTGTCCGGCAGTGCCGGGTTCTTCGTCGAGGTTGACGCCCACAGCAGCCGCTGCGGCTGGGCGCCCGAGCGCCGCAACGGCTCGAAGCGAGCTGAGCCCAGCACAGCCTGGTACGCCGCGTAGATCCGCCGCATCACAGCAAGACCCGTCTTGCCCTGGAGCTCGGCCGGGACGAGTGGGTCGACCGCCGTGTCCCACCGGGAGACGAAGACGCTGGCTACAGAGGGCACGTCGAGGCTCAGCCCTGCAGTGAGACGCCGCTCCAAGCCTTGGAGGTACGCCTCGGCGGCGCGCTGATAGTGAGCGACCGAGAAGAGCAGCGTGACGTTGACCCCGATGCCAGAGGCGATGAGCTCGGTGATCGCGAGTGCCCCCTCTGCGGTGCCCGGTACCTTGATGAGCACGTTCGGCTCGCTGAAGCGAGCGCGAAGCTCCCGCGCCCACGACAGCGTTGCCTGCGTGTCGTGGGCGTACTGAGGTGGCACCTCGATCGAGACGAAGCCGTCCGTGCCGTGGCTGCGCTCAAAGACGGGCAGGAACAGGGCTGCGGCTTCAGAGAGATCCCAGTGAGCGAGCACGTAGACGAGCTCTTCGGGATCAGAGACGCCGCTTCGGAGCGCGCCTCGCAGCTGCTCGTCGTAGTCACCAGAGCCAGCAATCGCGTGCGACAGGATGGACGGATTCGAAGTCAAGCCGGTCACAGCGAGGTCACTCACGTAGTGCGCGAGGGTGCCGCTACTCAAGAGGCGTCGCGAGATCGCGTCCAGCCACACGCTCTGGCCGTGGTCGGCAAGCAGTCGTGCACGGTTCATCGCTCCTCCTTAGTTTCCTGATCGCTCGCCAGCGCCGCCCGAGCGCCACGAGCGGTACCACCTCACGAGGCGCTCGGTCGTTGGGTCGAGCGTGCCGTCACCTGCGTCGTGCTCGCCACGGGTGTAGGGTGCGAGCGTCGCCGCGAGCTCCTTGCCGAGCTCGACGCCCCACTGATCGAACGAATCGATGCCCCAGATGGCGCCCTGCACGAAGACGGAGTGCTCGTAGAACGCGAGGAGAGCTCCGAGCGCCTCAGGCGACAGGCGAGGAAGCATGATCACACTCGAGGGTCGCGAGCCGGGCATGCGCTTGTGCGCCCACAGCTGCTCAGGCACGCCCTGGGCGGCCAGCTCAGCGTCACCACGACCCAGCGCCAGTGCCTGCGCCTGCGCGAGCGCGTTCGCCACCAGCAGGTCGTGATGGTCCGCCGGCTCTGCTTGGGGCTCGGCGACGACGATGATGTCGACCGGTACCCTCGTCGTTCCCTGGTGGAGTAGCTGGTAGAAGGCGTGCTGACCTTTCGTTCCGGGTTCGCCCCACACGATTGGGCCCGTGTCGTAGGTCACGGGTGCGCCGTCACGCCGCACGGACTTGCCGTTCGACTCCATGACGAGCTGCTGCAGGTACGACGGCAGCAGCGCCAGGCGCTCTGCGTAGGGTAGCACCGCGTGGGTCTGGGCGCCGAGGAACGTGCGGTTCCAGAGCGCAACGAGGCCGTGCAGGACCGGGGCGTTGCGCTCGAGCGGTTCGCACCGAAAGTGCTCGTCGAGAGCGTGCGCACCGGCGAGGAAGCTCATGAACGCCTCCGGCCCGATCGCCACCATGAGCGCGAAGCCGACGGCAGACCACACCGAGTAGCGTCCACCCACGAAGTCCCAGAAGCCAAAGACGTTGGCAGGATCGATCCCGAAGGCGGTCGCGGCGTCGACGTTCGACGACACCGCGACCACGTGCCGACGAACAACCTCCGCTGACGGTCCGAGCGACCGCCGCAGCCAGCTCAGGGCGGTCTGGGCATTCTGGAGCGTCTCGAGGGTGTGGAACGTCTTCGACACGACGACGACGAGTGTTCGGGCAGGATCAGCGCCAACGAGCGCTCGCTCGAGGTCGACTGGGTCGACGTTAGAGACGAAGCGAACCTCAGGTCCCTCACGGCCGAGTGCCTCGAGGGCTAAGGTCGCCATCCGGGGACCAAGGTCTGAACCGCCAATGCCGATCGAGACGACGCGTGTGATGGGTTCGCCTGTGGCGCCGTGCCAGGTACCTTCTCGGATGCGCACTGCTGCGTCCGCCATGCGCTCGAGAACCTCGTGCACCGCCTGCGTGACGTCGAGGCCGTCGACCACTCGTGAAGAGCTGCGCGGCGCCCGAAGCGCAACGTGGAGCACAGCGCGATCTTCGGTGGTGTTGATGTGTGCGCCAGCGAACATCGCGTCGCGTAGCTCGATCACCTGGGCTTCTCGAGCGAGATCGGTGAGCGCGTCGAGCGTGCCCAGCGTGACCAGCTGGCGCGTCGCGTCCAGTCGGAGCACACCAGCGTCGATGACGAGCCGCTCCTCGCGTGCGCCACGCTCTTTGACGAGGTCGTGCAGGCTCGCGCTCGCAAGCTCTGCAGCCTGAGCCCTGAGCGCCGCCCACGCCGGCAGCGCTGTTGGGTCGCGCGTCTCCACGGGCCGCTCCTTCCCCATGCTGAGGCTGTCCCGCGTTGCCAGCGCGCACCGACGCGCACGCCGCTATGCGCTGGGCACGACCCTCAGCTTAACCGTCGCTCCAAGGAGCTCCTCGAGCAGCTGCGCCTTCGCGGTGAGAGCCCGCCGTTCAGCGCCGAGCGCCTCGCCGGAACTGGCTTCGAGCGTGAGCTCGCGACCCTCGTGGCGCACTACGAGCCCTTCGATGGGCTGCGCATGTGACGCGTCGAGCGCATCAGCAACCCGAACGAGCGCGCTCAGGGCCTGCACCGCTCGGCGACCGGGGCCGTCGAGTCCCGACGGTTGCCGCAACGGCCCGCGGCGGTGGTTGCCGACGATCCCCTCGAGGATGAGCCGCTCGCGTCGCGACAGGCCGCGAGGAGGATCAGCGGCGACGAGGTACGCTCCGTGTCGATCGTGGCCGCGGCTCGCCACGAACACACCGAGGTCGTGCAGCAGTGCGCCGAGCGAGGCGAGCTCGCGGTCCTCTGGCCCTAGCCCGAGCGCCGGCGCCAGGACGTCGAAGAGGGCCAAGGCGTAGCGCTCGACCGCTCGCGCGTGAGGCTCGTCGACGCGGTACTTCGCGAGCAGGTGTCGCACCGAACCAGGCCGCAACTCAGCTGCGTCGAAGGCGAACGTACCTCGGGTGTCTTCCTCGAGCGTGTCGATGAGGAGCCCTTCGCGAAGAGCCCACCGGCTCGACCACACCTCCCCGACGGCGAGCCCTTCGAGCAACGTCTCGAGCACCACCGCGCCGCCGACGACGGTGTCCACGCGTCGAGGATCGACGCCGAAGTGCTCGATGCGCCGCTGCCGCGAGCTACCTCGCAGCGCCTCGATGGCCCGCAGGAGCGCCCCTCGATCGAGAACTCGCAGAATCTGGCCATCGTCCAGGTCGTCTTGTGTGCCCACGTCGCGCGCGACACGGGCGATTGCACTGAAGGTGCCGCTCGTCAAGATGAGTCGCCGAGGCTCGTAGCCGCGCAACGCTGCAAGTTCGTCGCCCACACGCCGCTCGACGTGTTCCCGGAGGGCGCCGACCACGTCGAGGTCGGGTGGATCCCCGAGGTCAAAGCGCACGACGAGCTTGCCGACCCCAAGGGGCAGGCTTCGCGAGCGGAGCACGCCGCGTTGGGTGCCGAGCGCGAGCTCAAGGCTCCCCCCGCCGAGGTCGGCCACGACGACCGGGATCTCGCCGATCGAACCCGCCGAGCGCACAGCGCTGAAGATCGTGGCTGCCTCTTCGTGGCCACTGAGAATCCTGACACGCACGCCACTTCGAGCCTCGAGCTCCGCTGCAACGTCGTAGCCGTTCGCTGCGTCCCGAAAGCTCGCGGTCGCTGCGGCAACGATGACCTCGGCGCCAAAGTCCCGCGCGCGCCCGACGAAGTCCTCGAAGACCCGAGCAGCGCGCTGCGCCGAGGCCTCATCGATGACACCGTAGCGAGCGACGACCTCGCCCAGGCCGAGCATCACTTTGTCCTCGAAGATGGGCATGAGCAGACGCTCTGGACGGATCCGGGCGACGACGAGGTGGAACGAGTTCGAGCCGAGGTCGACCGCAGCCGCTGTCACCGCTACCACGGCGCTGGCTCTCCTGGGCCGCACGCATCGAGCGGATCGAGCAGAACCGAGCGCGCCGTCAACTGGCACCCGGGATCGACGGCCACAGCCCGACGCAACGCAGCTCCGAGCTTGTGGGTCGCCGACACAGGCACGTCAGCGAGGAGCTGTCGCAGGCTCGCTAGGAGACTCTCGTCTGTGAGCTCCACCTCAACCTCGAGGAAGTTGATCGAACGTGGCGCGAGCACCTCGACGACGTCGAGGTCGATCTCACCGAGGGTGCCGTAACGCCAGGTAGTGCGCCTGTTACGGAGCCGCGCGATCTCCACGAACGGCAGCGTGCCGACGAGGCGCCTGAGCCGTGCCGCGAACGACGCCGGAAGACGCTCTAGCTCGCCCTCCACTTCGAACTCGACGGCCTCGAAGCGCCCATCACCGTCGTCACCCTCCGTGAGCTTTGCGGTCCAAACCCCGCTGCTCGCCCCACGCGAAAAGCGCAGCCGCGCCCCGACCCCGCAGCGCGCGAGGTGGAACGCTGCAGTGTCGAGGTAGCGCGACTCAAGCTCCACGGTCGTCTCGTGGGCGGGTTCGCCTGCGAGCGCCTGCTGGAGGCGAGCGACGACCTGGACTGCGTGAGCCTCGTCGCGCGGCCGCAGCTTGAGTTCTCGTTCGATGTGGACCGGTTCGCCTGTCACGCGCCTGCTACGGCCTCCTCGTTGAGGAACTGCTGGAGCGACACGCCCTGGGTCGTTGCACAGCGCTGCCAGTGGCCGGAGGGCTGCAGCTCCCAGGCGTGGGTGTCATCGGCGAAGGCGACGTCGAGGACGCGGAGCGGGCGCGCTCGCAGAGCGGGCTCCGAGATCGGCACGAGGAGCTCGACCCGTCGATCGAGGTTGCGCTGCATGAGGTCTGCAGAAGCAATCGCAACCTCGACGTCCTCGACCTCACCGTCACCAAACGCGTAGATACGAGAGTGCTCGAGGAAGCTTCCGACGAT
>SIRY01000228.1 GCA_004366215.1 Actinomycetota bacterium
TCGTTGAGCCCGATGCGCCCCTCCTCGACGAGTTGGAGCGCGGCGACCGCGGTGATCGGCTTCGTCATCGAGTAGATGCGGTAGATGGTCTCTGGCGTGACGGCGACGCCGCGATGCTCGTCAGCCCAACCCGTGTAGTGTTCGAACGCTACCTCGCCGCGGCGAACGATGCCGAGGGCGACCCCCGCGACGCGGCGGGAGTGGACCCAGCCGTCGAGGGTGCGACGCAGTCGATCGAGGGCTCGAGGGGAGAAGCCGAGGGAGCGCGGGTCGCTTCGCGGGAGCGCGACGACGCCGTTCACCGAGCCACCTCAGGGTGCCTCGGGCCCTCGCGAGGCCGGCAGCGTAGGCCCGACGTAGCGACAGTGCAGCACCGGCTCGCGAGCGTCGAGGAGCGCCTCGGGCGTCAGCCCGAGGCTGGCGAGACGCTCACGCAAGCGAGCACGGCCGATCGCAGCCGGCTCCGGCTCACAGATCCTGCCGCACTCGATGACGGGGATCTCGAGACGCTCGAGCGTGCTGCCGTCGGTTGGCTCGACCTCCACGTCAGGATCGAAGGCGAGCTCCTCGACCGCTCGGCCGTCTCGTCGGCGCCGGTAGCCCGCCTTTCGCCCTCCTGAGGAGGCCTTGTTGGCCGAGAGCTTCGCGACCGGGCGCCGAGACTCGGCCTCGCCCACCGCGACAAGCTTGTAGACCAGCTGGGCGGTGGGCACGCCATCGCCGGTGACCACCTTCGTGCCGACGCCAAAACCGTCGACCGGCTCGCTCACGAGTCGGCGGATGGTTGCCTCATCCAGGTCGCCGGAGACGAGGATGCGAGTCTTCGTGGCGCCAAGCTCATCGAGCAGCTGACGGGCACGACGGACTTCGGTGAAGGGGTTCCCAGAGTCGATCCGGATCGCCGCGAGCTCTGGACCGAAGGCCTCCACCGCCAGCCGAATGCCATGAGGGATGTCGTACGTGTCGACGAGCGCTGTCGTCGAGGGTCCCACGGCGCGGGCCTGCGCGACGAAGGCGTCGCGTTCGCTCGGGTGCGCGAGGACCAACGCGTGGCCCATCGTGCCCCCAGTCGGTATCCCCCAGCGTCGTCCGGCTTCGAGGTTCGACGTCGAGTCGAACCCACCGATCCACGCGGCGCGAGCTGCAGCGACCGCGGCCTGCTCGTGGATGCGGCGCGAGCCCATCTCGATGAGCGTGGCCTGCTGCGCCGCGAGTCGGATGCGGCTCGCGGCTGTAGCGACCGCTGAGTCGAAGTTCAAGATCGACAAGACGAGCGTCTCGATGAGGAGGCCCTCGCCGAAGGGAGCGTCGACACGCACGATCGGAGAGCCTGGGAAGTAGAGCTCGCCGTCAGGGTACGCCGCGAGGGAGCCGCGGAAGGCGAACTGCTCGAGGTAGCGAGCGGTGGCGTGCGAGATGATGGCCTCGTTGACGAGCCATCGGAGCGCGTCGTCGTCGAAGCGAAACGCGGTGAGCGCCTCGGCGAGGCGGCCGGTCCCCGCGACGACGCCGTAGCTTCGGCCCGCGAGCGAGCGAGCGTAGACCTCGAACGTCGCTGGCGTCTCGGCGATGCCACTCGCGAGGGCGGTCTCGAGCATCGTGAGCTCGTAGCGGTCGGTGAGCAGTGCGCTCGATGGAAGGGCTGTCACCGATCCCGCACTCCGGTCGAGGCGAGCGGTGCTCGAGCCACCGTGGGCGCGCTCCCGCGGCGGCGCACGAGGACAGCGAGGGTCACGATGCTCGCGGCGAGGCACAAGAGGGCGAAGACCTCGACCGCATCCCACACGCGTGGGCGTGCGAGCCAGAGGTACTCATCGAAGAATCGTTCGATCGACCACAGGCCAAGGGCGGCGACGGCGACAGAGCCGGACGGCATCTGGAGGCGGGCGAAGCGTTGCGCGACCCAGAGCGTGATGAGGAAGCACAGGAAGTCTTCGGCCGACTGAAACAGCGGCACAGGGATTCGTTTGCCGACCTCACCCGCGTAGTACATGCCGTACCACGCGTTGGTCGGCAACCCCCCGCCAGCGTACATGAGCTGTGGACCGAGGAGCCGACCGAGCGACCACGACGCCAGGAGGACCGGCGCAGCCACGTCGATGGCGCGACGAAAGTCGACCGGGGGCGAGGAGCGGCGAAGAAACCACACGGCCGTCGGAATGCCACCTGCGAGCCCCCCGTACGAGGAGAGCCCACCCTGCCAGACCTCGAGGATGGTGATCGGATCGTGGAGGTAGACCGGCGCGTTGGCCACCACGTGCACGATGCGCGCACCCACGATGGCCATGACGATGATCGGAATGAACCCTCGTTCGAGCCACTGCGTAGGCAGGCCGAAGCGGCGGAACCGCCTGCCGAGGTACCAGTACGCGAACCAGAACGTCACGCCAAGGCCAAGACCGTAGGTGTGGAGTACTAGCGGTCCGATGTGGAACGCCACCGGAATCGGCTTCACGTGACCCCCTCGGTTGCTCACGCTCAGCTTACGTGCTGCTCGCAGCGACGCGACGGTGCGTGCTCAGCGGCTCTCAAGACGAACGGTGCGGCGTGGCGAGGTCGCTTGCGGCGACGAGGGCGCTCGCGATCCAGCTCGCGAGGCGCCGGAGCGGCTCGGCCAGCGTCTCAGGGTGCTCGAGTTCTGGTTCGTCGAGGGTGAGCGTCAGGTCGTAGACCGCCTCGAGGCCGTACTCCTCGGCGTCTGCATCGGGATCGAACGCCGCCTCTGCCGATACGGTACGCAGCTCGAGCGCGTCGCCGTTGAGGATAGCGGGGGAGCGCGGCGGGAGCGAGCGTCGGAACGCTCCGACGCTCATGTCTGGTGTGCGCAGGCCCGAGACCCGGAGCGCGACCTCGATCACGACCTCGAGCGGCTCCTCGAGTCCCTCGCCGAGGGTCCAGGAGCGGTAGGCGCTCTGCGCCCACGTCGACCACTCGACGGAGACGTCAGCGCGGACGTGGGGCGGCGCCTCCTCTCCGGGCAAGCTCACGGAGGTCTCGTAGGTGGTATCTCCGAGGAGGACGTCGATGTGGAGCTGCTCGTCGAGGCCGCCGCCCTCGAGCATGGCGTCGCGTAGGCCGAGGCGGAGGGATCCAATGAGATCGAAGAGAACGTGGTGGAGCATGCCTTGAGGAGGAGCCTAGTGGGTAGGCTGCGCGGTCGTGGACGGTCGCGCGACCCCCCTCGTCGTTGCGCACCGCGGTGGGCTCGCGGAGCGGTGCGAGTCGACGCTCGCTGCCTTCGCCTCGTGCGCGGCGCGCGGAGCCACCGGCGTCGAGTGCGACGTACACCCGAGCGCAGACGGCGTCCTCGTCGTCTACCACGACCCCACGCTGCGACGTGGTGCAGGCGACCCGCGTCCGATCTCATCTCTGACCTGGAGTGAGCTGCGTCGGATCGAGCTGGCCTGCGGCTCGCGCCCAGGTCACCTCGCGCGCCTCGAGGAGGTGCTCGAGGTGACCTCAGGACTCGTGTGCTCGATCGACGTCAAGTCGGTCACCGATCGCTCAGGCGCTACCGAGGCGGCGGTGGTGGAGGCGCTGCGAGCGACACGGGCCCTCGAGCGGGCCGTCGTCGCGAGCTTCCACCACGACGTGCTCGAACGGGTGCGCGCCCGCGCGCCGTGGGTGCGCACCGCCGCATCGCCCCGGGAGGTGGCGCGCTGGCTCGCGCGGCTCGACCACGGCCCGGCGTGGTCGGTGCTCTCGGTTCCGCGCCGGTGGCGAGGACTTCCGCTCGTCACGGCTCAGAGCGTCGAGCGTCTCCACCGCGAGGGACGTGAGGTGTGGGTGTGGACGGTCAACGAACCCGTCGAGGCCCGCCAGCTCGCCACGGCCGGCGTCGACGCGATCATCACCGACGCCCCTCAGCTCATTGCGCGGGCGCTCGCTCCACCTCGCGAGGTCGGCTCGTCTAGCCTTGCTCCGTGGTGAGGAGGGAGGCATGGAGCGAGTCGTCGTCGCGATGTCTGGGGGTGTTGACTCCTCGGTCGCTGCACTCCTTGCGTGCGAGGCCGGCGCTGATGTCATCGGCGTGACCCTTCGTCTCACGGACGCGGTGGGTGATCGTGGCTGCTGCTCGATCGGCGACGTTGACGACGCGCGCACCGTCGCGGCGTTCCTCGGGATTCGCCACGTCGTGGTCGACCTACGTGACGAGTTCGAGCGCGCCGTCGTCGCTCCGTACCTCGAGGCGCATCAACGAGGTTGGACTCCGAACCCGTGCATGGCGTGCAACCGTCACGTCAAGGTCACGGCGCTCGCTCAGTGGGCGGAGCGGCTCGGAGCGACGCGACTCGTCACGGGGCACTACGCGCGCCTCGAGCGCGGCGCGGAGGGCTACGTGCTCGCGCGAGCGCTCGATCGACGCAAAGACCAGTCGTACGTCCTCGGTGACGTGCCCCCGACGGTCCTTGGAACACTGTGGCTGCCCCTTGGAGACCTCTTCAAGCACGAGGTGAGGCAGCGCGCTCGGATCGCTGGGTTGCCTGTGTGGGACAAGCGTGACTCCCAGGACGTCTGCTTCACGCCTCTCGGGCGCGAGGCGTTCGTCGCGTCGCGTCTCGGCCTCCGCGAGGTGAGCGTCGTCGACGAGACAGGCCAGCCAACGGGCGCCCGTCTACCGTTCGAGCTCGTCACCGTCGGCCAGCGGATCCGTGAGCCAGGTCGTGGTCAGCGCCCGCCGCGCTACGTCGTGACGAAGAGCCCTCACCGCATCGTCCTTGGTACCGCCGCCGACCTGCTCGTCCAGGAGCAGGTCGTCGACGACCTCGTGTCGTACGTGCGGCCGCCGACGGCGCTCCGCGGGTTGGTGCAGGCGAGCGCGCACGGCGACCCCGTTCGCGGATCCCTCACGCCGCAGCGGGTCGCCTTCGCCCAACCGACACGGCGTGTCGCTCCTGGTCAGCGCGTCGTGCTCTACGACGACGAGGATGCCCGCGTGCTCGCCTCCGCGAGGGTCGTCGCCGATGCCTGAGGACGTCGTCTCGAGGGTGCGGGCACTGCGGACGCTCCTGCGGCGGGCCAGCTACGCCTACTACGTCGCCGACGCCCCCATCATGAGCGACGCGGAGTACGACGGACTGTTCGAGGAGCTCAGGACCCTCGAGCGAGACCACCCTGAGCTCCTCGAACCCGACTCGCCGACCCAGACGGTCGGAGCGCCGCCGTCGCCCCTGTTCGCGCCGGTCTACCACGAGACCCCCATGCTCTCGATCGACAACGTCTTTAGCGAGCAAGAGCTCGAGGCCTGGCTCGGGCGTGTGCGCCGGGCGCTCGGCCACGAGCCGACGCTGTTCTTCGAGCTCAAGATCGACGGGCTCGCACTCGCACTCACCTACGTCGACGGGGTCCTCGCCCAAGCCGCCACGCGAGGTGACGGCGTCGTCGGTGAGGACGTGACCGCGAACGTGCTCGAGGTCGCAGCGATCCCCTCGCGCGTCGAGGCCGCGGGCCTCCTCGAGGTGCGCGGTGAGCTCTACCTGCCTCTGACCTCGTTTCGAGCACTCAACGAGCGCGTCGGGCGAGCGTTCGCGAACCCGCGCAACGCAGCAGCGGGCAGCCTCCGCCAGAAGGACCCGCGGGTCACGCGAGAGCGCGGCCTTGCGTTCTTCGCCTACCAGCTCGAGCGTGGCCGATCGTTCACCTACCACCACGAAGCCCTCGCATGGCTCGGTTCCCAGGGGTTCGCGATCGAGCCGCACGCTCGGGTGGTGACTACAGCGGAGCTCCACGACGCGCTCGCAGAGCTGACGCGAGAGCGCGCTGCGCTCGACTACGACGTTGACGGCGCGGTCGTCAAGGTCGACGACCTGAGCGATCGGGAGCGCCTCGGCTCGACGACTCGGGCACCGCGTTGGATGGTGGCCTACAAGTTTCCCGCAGAGGAACGCCCGACGCGGCTCCGTGACATTGAGGTCTCCGTCGGCAAGAGCGGGAAGGTGACACCCTTTGCGGTGCTCGAGCCAGTCCGGGTTGGCGGCACGACGGTCACGAGGGCCACGCTCCACAACGCCGACCAGATCGCTCGCCTCGACGTGCGGGTCGGCGACACCGTCCTTGTGCGACGAGCTGGTGAGGTCATCCCAGAGGTCGTCTGGCCGATCCTCGAGCTACGCCCGACAGGTTCGGCGCCGTTCGTCTTCCCATCGAGGTGTCCGTCGTGCGGCACCGAGCTCGTGCGCGACCCGGGCGAAGTGGACTGGCGCTGTCCGAACCGATGGTGTCCTGAGCAGCTCGTCCAACGGCTCGTGCACTTTGCGTCGCGAGACGCGATGGACATCGACGGGCTCGGCGAGCAGCGGGCTCGCGAGCTCATCGATGCCCAGCTCGTCCAGGTACCTCCCGACATCTACCGGCTCGACGACGACGAGCTCGCTCGGGTCCTTGGTCTTCGCGAGAAGGGGCGCGAGCGCCTCCGCCGGGGGATCGAGGCGTCTCGTGGGCGCCCACTCGCGCGCGTGATCTTCGCGCTCGCCATCGACAACGTCGGTCAGCACGTCGCAGAGCTCGTCGCAGCGGTGGTCGGTAGCCTCGCGAGGTTGCGGGTCGTGACCGCTGAGGAGCTGACCGAAGCCGAGGGGATCGGCGAGGTCGTCGCATCGAGCATCGTTGCGTTCCGCGACAGTGACTTCGGTCGTCGCGTGCTCGACGGCCTCGACGCGGCGAGGGTCGCACCTGAGGAGCGTCGCGAGAAGGCTGGGGGTCCACTCGCTGGGATGACCTTCGTGCTCACGGGCAGCGTGCCCGGCCTAACCCGCGCGGCGCTCACGGAGCTCATCGAGGGTGCCGGGGGCACGGTTCGCAGCGCTCTGAGCGGTCAGACCACGGCGCTCGTGGCAGGGGAGAACCCCGGCGCAAAGCTCGAAGAGGCGCGCCGCCGCGGCGTCAAGGTGCTCGACGTCGCTGAGCTGCGCGCGCTCATCGCGAGTCACAGTCAGCGCGGGGAGTGATACCCTCATCGTGGAGAGCCATGGGAGTCCGGGTTTGAGCGCAACCTCAACGGTGGACGACCTGACCGGGCGCACCCTTGTCGAGCGCTACGTCGTCCAGCGGCGAATCGGAGAGGGCGGGTCAGGCGTCGTCTACCTCGCCCTCGATCGTCGCCTCGGGTCCTCGGTCGCCCTCAAGGTACTCCGCAGCGACCTGCGAGCTGATCGGAGCTTCGTCCGAGAGCTCAAGCGCGAGGCCCAGATCGTGTCGCAGATGCAGCACCCCCACGTCCTTCGCGTCCTTGACCTCCTCGACGTGGGGCAGCCGGTGGGCCTCGTCGTCGTCATGGAGTACGTGCGTCGCGGGTCGCTCCAGGACCTCGAGCGGCGCGGGCTTCGCCTCGACGACGCCCAGATCGTGCGCATCGGCAGCGAGGTGGCCAGCGCGCTCGCGGCAGCGCACCACCACGGACTCGTCCACTACGACGTCAAGCCGGGCAACCTCCTCATCGACGAGGGTGGACACGTGCGGCTCGCGGACTTTGGCCTCGCGCGTCACGCCGATGCGCTCGAGCGGGGTCGGGCAGCTGGGACCCCACGCTACGTCGCCCCCGAACAGCTCGACCCGAGCCTCATCACCGACACGCGGCTCGCGGCTCGAGCAGACACCTACTCGCTCGGACTCGTGCTCTACGAGCTTGCCGTAGGTCGCTTGCCGTTTCAGGGGTCCACCCTCGCAGAGGTCGCCCGCCAGCGACCCGCGGTCGAGGTGACGAAC
>SIRY01000229.1 GCA_004366215.1 Actinomycetota bacterium
CCCCTCAGCGCTGAGCGACGACGCCCTCGCGCAGCTCCTCAACGTCGTCGAGCGGGTGCCTGGGGCAGAGGTGACCGTTGAGGCGAATCCGGAAGACCTCAGCGTCGAGAGGGTGGAGGCGTGGTGCTCAGCTGGCATGACTCGCCTATCGGTGGGGCTCCAGTCGCTCGACGACGCCGTCTTGGCCCACCTCGGCCGGGGCCACAGCGCGCAGCTCGCTCGCACCGTCCTGGGCGCGGTGCGCCGGGCGCTGCCGCAGCTCGCCATCAGCGTCGACCTCATCTTCGGCGACGACCTCGAGGACGACTCCTCGTGGCTGCGAACTCTCGAGGGCGTCGTTGCGCTCGAGGTCGACCACGTCTCAGCTTACGGCCTCACGATCGAGCCGGGATCGAGGTGGCGAGGGCGGCAGGTCGACGACGCGGTCCTCGCGCGGCGCTACGAGCTCGCTGACCGCGTCCTCGGGGAGGCGGGGTTTCGGTGGTACGAGGTGTCGAACTGGGCCAAGCCAGGCGCTGCGTGTCGCCACAACCGCGCGTACTGGCGCCGGCTCCCCTACGTGGGCCTTGGCCCGAGCGCGCACTCCTACGAGGCGGGACGACGGTCGTGGAACGTGGCGAGCTGGCCTCGCTGGCGAGCGCGCGTGCGCGCCGGCCTCGTGCCGACGGAGGGGCTTGAGGTGCTCACGCCTGAGCAGCAGTCGCTCGAGGCCCTCTACCTCGCGCTCCGCTCGAGCGACGGGATCGTGCCAGAGAGCGTGCCGGCTCACCTGGCAGAGTTCTTCGAAGACACGGACTCGCAGCGAGTGCGGCTCACGCTCAGGGGGCGGCTCCTCGCCGACGCGATCGCGCTTGAGCTGGGGCGTGACCGCCGCGACGCCGTCGCGAGGGGTGCGTGAGCAGCGCACCGCCACGAGGACCGCGCCAGCGGCGTCGCGACGAGCGTGCGGTGTCGCTGCAGCAGCGCCGAGCAGCACGGACTCGACGCGGACGGAGCCGTGCTTCGCGGCGGTCGAGGGCTCAGCTCTCGGTGGGGTCGTGCGCCTCCTCGGGCCGATCGGGGCCGTCGTGAACGGTCGTCGGCAGCGAGCCGTCGTCACCGCGCTCGAGCGGGCGATCGACGCGCTCGAGCGCGGTGACGACGCAGCCATGGAGCGTGAAGCCGCGGCGATCACCGAGCTCAACCAGCTTGAGGCGCTCGCGCCGGTCGGGGAGCTTCTTCGCTACCTGGCTCGAGCCGTCGCCCTCGGAGCGAACGACGACGCGCAGCGTCATGTCGACGACCTCTGCAGGGTGCTCGGACCGTCGCCGGTGACGGCGCGCCTACGAGCAGCGTGGGAGCGGCGTCACTGAGCTGGAGTCGCTCCGTCCTCGTCCGCCTGGCTGCGCAGGGCGCTCGCTCGGGCAGCGATCTCGGCGACGACGTCAGCGTTGGCGAGGCTGGTGACGTCGCCGAGCTGTCGCTGCTCCGAGATGTCGCGTAGGAGGCGGCGCATGATCTTTCCGGAGCGCGTCTTTGGCAGCTCGTCGGTAAAGACGATCGAGGCGGGGCGCGCGATCTTGCCGATTCGGGACGCGACGTGCTCACGCAGGGTCTCGATGAGGGCGTCGTCGCCGTTCACCCCACCGCGCAGCGTCACGAAGGCAGCGATCGCCTGACCGGTCACGGGGTCGGCGCGACCGACGACGGCCGCCTCAGCGACGGCGGGGTGGTCGACGAGCGCCGACTCGACTTCGAGCGTCGAGATACGGTGGCCAGAGACGTTCATGACGTCGTCGACGCGGCCGAGCAGCCACAGGTAACCGTCCTCGTCACGCTTGGCGCCGTCGCCGGCGAAGTAGCGCCAGAGCCCGTGGGCGGGGTCGGAGAAGCGAGCCCAGTAGGTATCCACGTAGCGCTGCGGGTCTCCGTAGATGGTCCGGGCCATCGACGGCCACGGGTGCGTCAGCACGAGGTAGCCGCCTGCGCCGGCTGCGACCGGGTTCCCCGCCTCGTCGACGACGTCAGCTCGCACGCCAGGGAGCGGGATCGTCGCCGAGCCCGGCTTCGTCGGCGTGACCGTCGGGATCGGCGCGATCATGATCGAGCCGGTTTCGGTCTGCCACCAGGTGTCAACCACCGGGCAACGGTCACCCCCGATGACGGAGCGGTACCACATCCACGCCTCGGGGTTGATGGGCTCCCCAACGGAACCGAGGATTCGCAGCGAGCTGAGGTCGTGGCGCTCGGGGTACGCATCTCCCCACTTCATGAAGGTGCGGATCGCCGTCGGAGCCGTGTAGAGCTGCGTGACTCGGTACTTCTCCACGATCGCCCAGTAGCGATCGCGGTCAGGGTAGTCAGGGACACCTTCGTACAGCACGCTCGTTGCGCCGTTCGCGAGCGGACCGTACACGATGTAGGAGTGACCGGTGACCCAGCCGATGTCGGCAGTGCACCAGTAGACGTCATCGGGGCGCAGGTCGAAGACGAGACGGTGAGTCGTCGCCACGCCCACGAGGTAGCCTCCGGTCGTGTGAAGAATCCCCTTGGGCTTTCCGGTCGTCCCTGAGGTGTAGAGGATGAAGAGGGGGTCTTCGCTCGTCGTCTCGGTCGCCTCGTGCTGCGCTGGCTGACGGTCGACGAGGTCCCGGTAGCGCACATCACGTCCGGGTGTCATGGGCACAGGGGCCCCGGTTCGCTCGACGACGACGACGCGGCGCACGCTCGGACAGCGGGTGAGTGCGTCGTCACAGATCCGCTTGAGGTCGACCGTCGCGCCTTTGCGACGCGACTGGTCGCAGGTGATCACCACAGACGCCTGCGCGTCGTTGATGCGATCGGCGAGCGCGTCAGCGGAGAAGCCGCCGAAGACGACCGAGTGGACGGCCCCGAGGCGCGCGCACGCGAGGAGCGCGACAGGGAACTCAGGCACCATCCCCATGTAGATGGCGACTCTGTCACCCTTGTCCACGCCGAGCTCGCTCAAGCCGTTCGCGAGGCGGCAGACCTCCTCGAGGAGCTCGGCGTAGGTGATGACTCGTGTGTCGCCAGGCTCGCCCTCGAAGTAGTACGCAACCTTGTCAGGAGTAGCTGCGGCGTGTCGGTCGAGGCAGCTCTCGGTCACGTTCAGGGTTCCACCGACGAACCACTGCGCAAACGGAGGGTTCGACCAGTCGAGCACACGTGTCCAACGCCGCCGCCACACGAGTCGGTCTGCCTCTGCTTCCCAGTAGGCGAGCGGATCGCCACCGCGTGAGTAGATCGAGGGCGTACGAACCGCTGCGTCACTGACCACCG
>SIRY01000230.1 GCA_004366215.1 Actinomycetota bacterium
CAACCTCGGTGAAGAGCTCCAACGAGCACGACGGCGCCTCGCCGAAGCGGGCATCCACCTCCGCATCGACGCTGACGGCCTCGGGGGCGTGGCGCCGCCGCAGGCTGAGCACATCGCCTGGATCCTACGCGAGGCTACGGCCAACGTCGTGCGCCACGCTGATGCCACGAGTGTCACCGTTCGCTTCCGCGCGAACGCCGCCGCGTGGCGTCTTGAGATCATCGACGACGGGATCGGACTTCGTGGCGCCCCGTTCGGGGTCGGCCTCACCGCGGTCGAACGCCACGCCGAAGCACTCGGTGCCACCCTCAGCCTCGACTCACCCTCTCGTGGCGCGCGGCTCGTCATCGAGGCCACGCACCACTAGGAGGGGCGCCCGATGATCCCTGTCGTTCTCGTCGACGACCACCAACTCCTCACGCAGGCCCTCGCCGTCGCGCTCGAGCGCGACGGCGGCTTCCGCGTCGTCGCAGCGCTCGAGGACGCGTCGGCGCTCGAGGCAGTACGAGCCGCACACCCTGGCGCGCTCTACGTCATCGACCTCACCGTGCCCGGAGGCGGTCCTGAGCGGCCGATCGCGCTCGCTCGCGCGGGCGAGCCGGTCGTCGTCGTCAGTGCCTTCGCCACGCCGCAGCTCACCGCAGAGTTCCTCCGCGCGGGGGTGCTCGGGGTGCTCTCGAAGTCGCTCTCGACGACGGCCCTCACCGCGGCCCTGCGAGCCGCCTGGGAGGGGTGCTGCGTCGTCGACCCTGCCCTCGCTCGCACACTCGGACCACCGACGAACCCGCTCAGCGAACGTGAGCGCGACGTGCTCCGAGCGGCGAGCGACGGCGCACCTCTCGCTGAGGTTGCGCTGCGCGTCAACCTCGCGCACGGGACGGTGCGCAACCTGCTGTCGGAGGCCATGCGTCGCCTCGGAGCTCGCAATCGCCTCGAGGCCGTCACGCGCGCCAGAGAGCGGGGTTGGATCTAGCTCACCGCCGCACGGGCCCTGCTCAGAGCGCCCCGAGGGCGTGGCGAGCCTGGGCGGCCCGCACTGCCCCGAGCCCGAGGGCGACGACCGCGCCGACGAGCGCGACGGCGATGCCGACCACCATGGCCACGTGCAGCCCGCTCATGAAGGCGTCGTGCGCGCCGAGCGCCACCGCCTCGTTCATCGGCGCTGGCAGCTCGCGCAGCCGCGGGGCGAGGCCCTCAGCGACGAGCGGACGCAGGACCCGCAGACGCTCAGCGATGGGTTCGGGAACGCCTCGGTCGACCAACTTGGCGACGAGCGTCGCGGCGACACGGTTCGAGAGGACCGAGCCGAGCACCGAGGTGCCGAGGAGTCCACCGATCTGCACCGACGTCGACTGCACCCCTCCCGCGACGCCAGCCTCGCCCTCGGGGACGTTCGACACGATGGTGTCCGAGGTCGTCGGCATCACGAAGCCGATCCCAAGACCACCGATGACGAAGGGAACCGCAAGGTGCGTCAGGTACGACGACTCAACGCCGAGGCTCGTCAGGAGCGCGAGGCTGAGAGCGAGGAGCACCATCCCAAGGGCCGCCGGCACGCGTGGGCCAAAGCGCCCGCTCAACGCTGCCCCTACCGGCGCGCCCACGACGAAGGCTCCTGTCAATGGCAGCACGCGAACACCCGCGCCCACTGGGCTGTAGCCGTGCACCTCCTGGAGGTAGAGCGCGACGAAGAAGACGACGCCGAAGAACGCGAAGAACGCCGCGACGACAGCGAGCGCAGAGAGCGAGACCTGACGGCGGCCGAAGATGCGCAGCGGAATGAGTGGGAACGACGCGTTGCGTTCCGCCACGACGAAGAGCGCAGCGCCGACCAACGCGAGGCCGAAGAAGATCCAGGTCCGTCCGGCGAGCCACCCCCAGCTCTGGGCCTTGATCAACCCGAAGACGAGCGCAAAGAGCGTCCCCGCCAACGTGAGCGTTCCGCGCAGGTCGAGGCGATCAGGCTCGAGCTCGCGGGACTCACGAAGGACGAGCAGTCCGAGCGTCACACCGATGAGCGCCACCGGAACGTTGAGGTAGAAGACCGACTGCCACGAGACGTTCTGGACGAGGAGCCCCGCAACGATCGGTCCTCCAGCGATCGCGAGGCCGCTCGACGCTCCCCACACACCGATCGCGGTGTTGAGGCGCTCGACAGGGAAGCTTGCCCGAAGGATGGCGAGCGTGCTCGGCATGATGAGGGCGCCAAAGGCCCCTTGGACCGCTCGAAAACCGATGACCCACCCGATCGACCCCGCGAGTCCCACGCCAGCCGACGCCGCGGCGAAGCCCACCATGCCCACGAGGAACGTCAAGCGCCGACCGACACGGTCGCCGAGCTTGCCTGCGGGGATCAGCAGGACGGCGGTCGTCAAGAGGTACGCGTTCGTCACCCACTGCAGGTCAGCAAGGCTCGCGTGGAGGTCGCGAGCGATGAAGGGGTTCACGATCGCGACGACCGTGGCGTCGAGCCCCACCATGATGACGCCGAAGGCGACGCTCGCGAGCGCCCACCACGGGCTTCCCCGAAGACCTCGTCTCGACTGAAGCTGCACGGCACGACCTCCTCACGACCCTGCGACGCGACCAACCCTATTTTCTGTCAGTCACTGACACTTTGCAACCCCTAGCTCTCCGGTCGCATTCCCGCCCACGGCACCGCTACACTCCGGCTCGAGAACGATGACACGGGCACAAGCCAGAGCTCGCAACCGCGCGGCGATCGCCCGTGCAGCAGCGGAGCTCTTCGTGCTCAACGGCGTCGTCGGCACTACCGTCGAGCAGATCGCGGCCCGAGCGGGCGTCTCTGAGCGCACGTTCTTCCGGTACTTTGCGACCAAAGAGGATGCGGTGCTCTCCTACATCTGGCTCAAGGCGGACGAGCTGCGCGCCGCCTTCGTCCAGCGACCGGACTCAGAGTCCCTCGCCACCGCGTTCCTCGCAGCCGTACGGGCGACCCGCACCACCGACGAGGTCGAGGCGTCGCTCGATCGGTCGTTGCTGCGTCTGCTCCGCGAGACGCCGAGCCTGCGCGCTCGCTGGCTCGCAGCAGGGTGGGACACCGCTGCAGCCTTCACGCCGCTCGTCGCCGACCGCCTCGGCTGCGACGCACACGACCTCGCTGCTCGCCTCGCGACGAGTGCGCTCTTTAGCGCCATTCAGACGACGATCGACCTCGTCGGCGAAGAGGGGGGCGACTTTCTCGCGATGCTCGAGGTCGCGGTGGCCTTCCTCGCTCGGGGCGCTCACCTTGGCCAGGTGACCTAGCCGACCTCCATCAGGCTGGCAACGATCTGGCCAAAGTGACGCGCCGCGATCGCGGCCGCGCCGTCCACGAGGAGTGCGACCTCGGGGTCTCGCACTCGATAGCGGCGCTGGCGACCAT
>SIRY01000231.1 GCA_004366215.1 Actinomycetota bacterium
TCTTCCACCTTGGCAGCGAGGTCCCCAGGAAGGAACCCGAGCCGCTCGCCAGCCTCGACTGCGGGTCGAGTGAGCACGATACGTTGCACCCGCCGCTCTCTGAGCGCCACGAGTGCAGCCGCGACGGCGAGGTACGACTTCCCGGTGCCCGCTGGCCCGACACCAAAGGTCACCGTCGAACGGCGGATCGCTTCGACGTAGCGCCGCTGCCCCTGGGTGCGCGGCCGCAGGGAGCGTCCATCTCGAGTACGCAGCAGCTCGACGTCACTGACGACCGAAGGGCTCTCCTCGAGGCGCACCATCTCAACGACCTGGCGCACCACGGTTGGCTCAACATCGTCTCCGCGCTCTGCAAGCGCGAGCAGCTCGTGGAGCACCTTGGCAACGAGGGAAGCCTGCGGTCCGGTGACGATGACACTGCCGTCACGCACCACGACACGAGCTCCATCGACCGATTGTTCAAGCACTCGCAGCAGCTCGTCGTGCTGCCCAAACACGACGGCGAGGAGCTCAGGGTGAGCGACGTCGACCCGAGTCGACGCCTCGATCCCCTGGACCGCCGCGGCAGCCTCTACCACCATGGTGTCAAACCACCCCTTCTTAAGTGCCCCGAACGTGTCGACGACACGTGGGACATGACTGGTCTTGACCGGCACCCCGATCGCGGCACCTTTCGGCCTTTTCTCGACGTCGTGAGCCTCGCAGAGGCCGTGGCAACGACGCGTGTCGCGGAGTTTCGCCTGGCGGGTGGCACGCTCACTCGCGGTCGCATCGTGGCTCGAGGCGGTGACTGGGTTGAGCTCACCGAGCCGGAGGGCCACTCCTCGCTCATCGCCCTCCACGCGGTCCTTGCCCTGCGGCCCGACCAGCTCCAGAGGGCGACACCACCGCTTGGACACAGCTTCGCGACGCAGATCGAGCGACGAGCTAGTGGTCGCCGCGCCACCGTGGCGCTCATCGATGGGACTGTGGGCACGCTCGCTCGCATTACCGAGGTTGGTGACGATATCCTGACGGCCCTCGACGCAGAGCGGCGAATCTTCGTCTTCGCACTCCGCTCCCTTGCCCTCGTTCGCCTCGCCCGCTTAGACCACCCACCAGCCCCACGCTAGGCTAGCACATCTCGCTTACGGATCTCCGATGCACCCGGCCGCCGAACGCCAAGGTCACCGGGCCGAACCCGGGCAGACTCGAGGAACGCATCGAGATCGCTGCGCCGGATGCGCAAGTTCCGACCAATCTGGTACGCGATGAGAGACCCCTCGTCGATGAGCCGGTAGAGCGTTCGTAGGGAGATGCCGAGTTCCTCAGCAGCCTCGCGCGTCCCAAGCCACACGCCCTCCATCACGACCTCCTAGTGCCCGTAGTCTAGCTCGCTGGCCGTGAGGTAGCTCCGTACCGTGGGAGCTGCAGTACGCACTCGTATTGCTTGACTGTCACGAGAGACGCTGTGCTATAGTCCACGTCGCACGGATGCACACAATGATCAAGGAGTGATCAGATGCGCAGAAGCTTGCTGCGCGGCACAGCTGCGGGCCGACGCTGGGTGACGCTTCCAGGTGACGGCGTGCTGCGGCTGGGTGGCGCTCTCGTCTTGGCTGCTCTTGCGGTCGCAGCTCTCCTGGCTTCGCTGCTACCGCAGGCGCACATCGCTGGTCGTGCCTCCACAGGGTTCATCGCGACCCGCTCGATCCCACGGGGAGCCACGATCATGGCTGACGACATCGCTGAGACGAGCACCGTGCTGCCTGCGCCAGCTCGGGTCTTGCTCGCGCCACGCTCAACCCTCGTCGGCGCTCGAGCGCTCGTCACCATTCCGCGGGGCGCCCTCCTCGAGCGTGACCTCATCGCTAGGGTCGCACCGCGCGCCGCCGAGCGCACCATCACCATCGCGGTACCCGACACCGCCGTCGCGCCGAGCGCGCTCGCACCAGGAGATCGCGTCGACGTCGTGGCCACCACCGACGCCGTGCCTGCCACGACGCTCACGATCGGCACGCAGCTGCTCGTGACGAGCGTCCAGAGCGAGGGGGGCGAGGAACTCATCACCGTCTCGACGCCGACACTCCTCGAGAGTCTCGCGATCGCCCAAGCCCTGGCGACGGACAAGGTCGACGTCATCAACGCGACCGGCGTTCCAAACGACTGGTGGCTTGCGACGTACCCGAGCGCTGCGGCAGCCGCAGCGACGGGCACCGAGGGGTGAGGATGGCAGACCGACCACTCCTCCTCCTCGCCCTCAGCCGAGACGTCGCCAAGCGCGTCATGACGCTGATCGCCCCGCTCGCGAGCGACGTCCGCCTTCGCTGGGATCCTTGCCCAAGCGAGGCCCTCCTCCAAGCCGCGGCGCTGGTGGTGGGAACCCCACAAACGTGGGGCACTGCGCCATCTGCAGTCATCCTCGACCCCGACGATCCTGCGCTCGTGGCTACCGTGGCGGCCTGCCTCGAGCGCTGGCGTGCCGTCACGAGTGCACCCTCGAGCACCAACGAGTCGTCGTGCCGCGACACGTGCGCCGCTCCGACCGATCCCGCAGCGCGACTCGTCACCGTCGCTGACTTTGGCAGCGGCTCGGACGTCGCGCTCTACGTCGCCGCGGCGAGCGCTCGGAGTGCGACCACACTCCTCGTGGACCTGCGGGCACGTCCGACCATCGACGTCCTCCACGACACTCCGCGGCACCTCCACAATGCGATCCAGCGCACCCCCACTCGGCCCTACGCCACCCTCTCACCCTCTGGTGAGCTCCTCGAGGACTTCCTCAGCCCTGATCCCCTCCTCGAGCGCTCCGCCGCCGCCTCGCTCGTGCGCCGGTGGGAGCTCATCGTCGTGGTCGTCGACCCTCCCCGCCGTGAGCGAGACCCAAGCGACACCCACGGCCTCGCCGTGCGGGGGCTCTGGCAGGCGAGCCAGGCTGGGGTGCTCGCAGGCACCGCGTCGTTCGAAGGCCGGTTTCGACTCATCGAAGGCTGCATCGAACTCGGCGCCGCGACGACCAGCTCCTGGGTCGTCGTCGCTGATGAGTCGCTGCGTCGGGCACGAGCAGCCATCGACGCGTTGCGCTCGGGTCTCGCCTCGCGCCTCGCGCGCACGACCACCCTCGAGTTCGCGGCGATCGAAGGTGTCCGAGACCTCACCCACGAGACCGTCGCTCCGCTCGCGCAGCGACCAATCGAGTGCCTCCTCCCAGTCGTGACGGCAGCCTTGCGTGCCGCTCCACGGCCGTGGCTGCGCAACGTCGTCTCTGCCTCGCCTACCACACCACCGGTTGCGGTCCCCGAGTCGCTCGCCGAGCTCTACCGCATCTGGGAAGGCAGCGACTGATGGCGTGGACCTTCCCTCTCGACCAACCTCGCAGCGGCCGCTCGCGCGGCTGGCTCCCCGTGTCGCGCGATCCAGACCAAGCTCGCCAACGTCGAACGCACCGCCGCCTCACGGAGCATCGGGTCGCCGAGCGCACCGTAGACGGCGTCGACGATCACCTCGAGCTGGAGATCGGCTGGCAGGAGCGCTGCGATCTCAGCGACGCGGGCGGCTCGGTGGTCGCGCAGCCACTGGAGCGTCGAGCGCACTGCGGGCCCCTCCACGGCCGGGCCGTGGCCGGGGAGCAGCGCGAGCGGCGACAACGCTGCGACGGCACTGAGCGACGCGAGGTACTCCTCGAGAGAGCCCTCGGGGTAGATGATCGCCGTCGTGCCTCGTCCAAGGACGTGGTCGCCGGTCAGGACCCGCCGACCTCGGAGCAGGTAGCAGACGTGGTCACGCGCGTGACCCGGCGTCGGCACGACCTCGACGCCGAGCTCGCGAAGCGTGGCGGTCGCGCCGACGCCCGACGGATGCGCAGCACTTCCCAAGCGTTCAGCAGCGGCCTCGAGCGCCTCGGCGTGGTCTGGGTGCCCGTGCGTCGTCACGACGGCGTCCACCTGCCACCCTCGACGCTCCACCGCCTCGTCGATGGCGTCGAGGTGACCTCGCACCAGGGGCCCTGGGTCGACCACGACGCAGCGCCCGTCGAGGGCGACCAGGTACGTGTTCGTCCCCTCGAGCGTCATCGCCGAGGGGTTTGGTGCCCGGACGAGCACGACGTGCTGCTGCGCGATCGATTCCTCCGACGTCTCCACCTCGACCTCCTCGCTCTTCGTGGCGCCTTTTCGTTCCACGTTACGTCGTCGCACGATGCCTGACCTTCCCTGGCTCGACCACTTCTTGCGCTCGTGCGCCACGCCCGAGGAGCTCGCGCGAGCTGACCTTGACCCCGCCGCGCTCCCGTCTGACGACGCCGCCCTCGAGCTGACGCTGCGTACTCACGCTCGTGGTATCCCCGCCCTGAGCTCCTCAGAACGGCTGCTCCAGAGCGCGGTACGCTACGTCGCGCTGTCGATGCGCGCGCTCGGACCGCTTGAACCCCTCCTGCGCGACGCGACGATCGAAGAGGTTGCGCTGAACAGTCCCCGGCCCATCTGGGTCAGACGTCGGGGCACCTTCGAGCCGGCACCCCTCGGGTTCTACGACGACGACCACGTGCGTCGTATCCTCGAGCGACTCTGTGGCAACGCCCGGGGGTCGCAGCGCCAGCTCGATCCCGCACGAGGAGTCCAAGACTTCACGCTCGCTGACGGCTCTCGGCTCCACGTCGTGCACCCTGAGCTGACGCCTTCAGGGTCGTGGCTCGTCAACCTCCGCCGGCCGTTCTCAGGCCTCTGCGACGTGCTCGAGGTTCCACGGATCCTCGAAGCGGCGGTGCGGGCCGGTGCCACCGTCGTGATCGCGGGGTCTCCAGGGTCAGGCAAGACCACTCTCGCACGGTCGCTCCTGTCCACCCTCGGTCCCCAGGTGCGCATCGTCGTCGTCGAGGAGGTCGGCGAGACACGCGTTGACCATCCCAACACAGCGCACCTGCAGACGCGAGAGGCACGGCCGGGAACCGAGTCGGTGTCGCTGCGCACGCTCGTCGCCGCGTCACTGCGCATGTCCCCGGGCCGCCTCGTGGTCGGAGAGGTCCGCGATGCCGAAGCGCTGCCGTTCGTGCTCGCAGCCGCGAGTGGCATCCCGGGGATGACCACCATCCACGCCCGCGATCCGCGCGGTGCGCTCGAGCGACTCGCTCTGCTCGCCTCGCTCGCTCCCTCCGGCCCACCGCAGGCTGTCGTGCGTCAGCTGGTGGCAGAGTCGACCGACGTCGTCGTCTACCTCACCTGGCGCGAGGGCCCCCACATCGAGGCTCTCGCAGCGGTCGAGGGCATCGGTGGTTCAGACGGGGCCGGGCCTTTCGTGCTGACCGACCTCCTCCAGAGTCCCCTCGCCCACTCGACGCGTCTCGCGCGGCGCTTCCCTCACCTCGTGCACCTGACGTCGGAGTTGCCATGACGCTGACTACCGCCTTACGCCTCGTCGCTGCCGCGTGCGCCGTCGCTGCGCTCGTGGCACTATCGCGACAGACGCTCACGGACCTGCTCAGGCGAGCGCGGGGGAGCACGCGCTCCTCTCGCCGGCCCTCGACGCACGTCGCTGCAGCCCTGACCGCGGTGGCGCTCGCAGCTCTGTGGCCGCTGCCAGCGATCGCGGACCTCGCGAGCCTCGGCGCACTCATCGGGACGAGCGCTGCGACCCGTCGCGCCAACGACCGTCACCACCTGCTCGCGCTCGAAGCGTGGCACCAGTGGATCAGCGAAGCCGGGCTGCGAGTGGGGACCCTCGGCGAGCCACTCGCAGAGGCTCTCTGGCATGCGCTGCGGTATCCGCCACGGCGCTTCGCGCGTGCCGCGAGCGTCGCTCAGGGAGTCTGGCGGCTCACCGGCGACCTCCCAAGTGCGCTCCACGTGCTCGCGGACCACGCCACCGACCCGACCACGTCGTTCGTCGTCTCGGTCCTCGCACCGCTCGCTCCGCAAGGGACGCGGGACATCCACCAAGCGCTCGCTACCCTCGAGCGCTCTCTCAAGGACCAGCTCGAGGTCGCACGAGACCTCGAGGCACGTCTCGCTGGCGCACGACTCGCTCGAAGCCTCGTCGTCACGGTACCGACCGCGCTCGTTGGCGTCGGCACCCTCCTCGTTGGGATCCACGCCTACCTCGCTCCTGCTGCCTTGCGTCTCGAGGCGCTAAGCGGCCTCGTCCTGCTTGGATGCTGGGCGTGGGCTTCGCGCCTGCTCACAGCCCCTGTCGAAGCCGAGGCTCCGAGGAGCGCGCGGTGAGGCACCTCCTTGGCCTCGCCGGCATCGTCGCCTTGGTACTCGCAGCGTCCCTCCTGCGCGAGCTGCCGCGCGACCTACCTCCCCGCATCGCACGACATCTCGACGGCCCTGCCTTGGAGGCAGCACGTCGTGGCCGCGATCGCCTGGACGCCGACTGCCTCCTCGCGTTCGCCGAGCACGCTTCGAGTCGGCTCCGTCCATTCGTCGACACGAGCCTCGTCCTCAGCGTGACGCTCGCGGCCACCGCCCTCGCGGTCCACGCATTCGCGGCGGTCGAAGGCGCAGTCCTCCTACCGTTGGTCGTCGTCACGGCGGTCGGGGCTCAGGCCCACCTGCGCGCCCACGCGCTCCGCCGCAGGCTCGAGACGCACTGGCTCGCCGAGCTGAGCTATCTGCATACCCTGACCTCCGGGGGTTCGAGCTTGCTCGCGAGCCTCGAAGAGCGAGCCGCGGCTCCGACTCCGTGGGCTCGCGCCTGGAGTCTTGCCATCCGCTTCACGGACGAGGGCCACTCACCTCTCCACGCGCTCGAGAGAGTGGCGACGCTGCTACGAAACCCAACCCTCACGACGAGCCTTCGCCTGCTCGGCGCGGCGTGGGAGGTCGGCACCGTGGCCCGTACCCTCGAGCACCTCGAGCAGCTCGCGCTGCTCTCTCGACGGACACGCGCGCTCCAGCGCGCGAGTCGTCGAGAACAGGTCGTGTGGATCCCCGTCGCCGTCGCCGCCGGGCTGCGACTGCTCGTCGGCATCTGAGCCTCGTCGATAAGCTTGCCATCAGTGATTGTCTATGGTAGTCTCGTACCATCCATGGAAGGAGGTTACAGTGCCGACACGGACGTTGGCTCTCTCGTTGCACGCTGCGCGCCGGCTGACTCGACGCCTCTGGCTTCACACCGTCATCGCGCTGCGACACGCCGCGTGCTGGTTGCTGATCCACGACGATCCTGCGGCTGAGCGCGGGGAGGGGGTGATCTCTACGGCCATCGTGGTGGTGATCATGGCCTTCCTCGCGGTCGGCCTGTGGTTCGCCTTCAAAGCCATCCTGTCCAATGCTACGACGACGGTCTCGAACCAAGTTGCGCAGCTCGGGAGCTGAGGATGGATCCTCGCTCATCTCGACCCTGCTCGCGACCGCCGCGGTGTCGGTCCTGCTCGTCTTCGTGGCTGCGACGGGTCGTGTCGCCATCGAACAGCTCCAGCTCGCTTCCTGGGCGAGCGAAGCGGCCGCGGCCGCGGCCGGCGCGTTGGGCGGCGGACCCGCCGCTGCCCGCGCGGCCGGCCAAGACGTCTTGGCGTCTGGCCCTCCGATCGTGGCTCAGGCTTCCTCGACGTGGGTCCTCACTACGAGCTCGGTGCGCGTCAGCGTCGTCACGCGAGTGGAGGTCGGCCCGCTCGGGGTGGTATCGCTCTCTGCGGTCGCCGAGCAGCGCGGCCCGTGAGGAAGGAGGCGTTGACCTCGTGCTCGTCATCGCGACGCTCGGCCTCCTCGCAGGGATCCTCGGGCCGTGGGTGATGAGCACGGTCCGGGCGCTGATGGTCGCGAATGAGCTCAGCCAGCTCGCCTGGTCACAGGCGCGTCTTGCAGCCCAGAGCGGGACTGTCCCGCCTCGTCGGCTCGACGTCCCCGGGCTTGGTGCCGTCGCGGTGACGTGGTCAGGGTCGCTCGGACGTTGCGGCTTCGTCACGGTCGATGCTGAGGCCGAGGTCACGATGCCTCGCTACCTCGGCGTCCTACCGCCTCGCGACCTGCTCCTCCGTGAGGCCGCCACCGTACCCGACGATGTCTACGTGAATGGTCCGCTCGTTGGTCCCTGCGGCGCGCTCTAGGGCGCTCGATGAGGGCTCGGCGCTCCTTCTCGTGCCGCTCGTCGGGTCCGTGACGTCGCTCCTCCTCCTCGTCATCGCGACCCTCGGTAGCCTCGTCATCGCCCACGACCGCCTGCGAAACCTCGCCGCGACCTGCGCGCTCGATGCGGCTCGTGCTCTCTCGGTCACCGCTTGGGAGAGTAGCGGTGCACTCGTGCTCGACCCCGTGGGCGCAGACGTCGACGTTCGTCAGTGCGTGAGCCGCGCCGGGCTTGGCCAGCTCAGCTGGACCACGACCACCACCTCGACGACGGTGACCGTCGCGATTCGCGAGCGTGTCACGACGCCTCTGACCTCGTGGCTCTTCGGGAGACCGGTCACACTCGCTGCGACGGCAGCTGCTACTGAGGTCCCACGCTCGCTCGGGTAGGCTCCTCCTGTGCCCCTCATCCCGGTCGAAGCCGCCCTGCTCGGTGAACCCCCGCGGCTCGTGGTGCGGAGTGACCGGCTGCCTCGAGGCGTCGCCGAACGCGT
>SIRY01000232.1 GCA_004366215.1 Actinomycetota bacterium
TCCCCTCGGAGGCGTGCGCGACGCCGAGCCACGTCGCGATGAGACCGTCGATGCCGTTGAGGCCGCGGTTCGCGAGCACGCGCACCGGCGTCGTCGGGCGGCCGCCAAAAACCTCGAGGTGGCGAATGGGCAGCGACGAGGCGACGACGAGCGCCTCGTCCGACCCAAGCTCGTCGCGCAGTCGACGCACGGCGGCGACCTCACTCCACGGCTCCGCCGCGAGGACGCTCGCGACCCCCCCGGCGAGGAGCCGGTCGCGACGCAGGAGCGCCTCTGAGGGCGTGCCTCGCTCGTGCGACCGACGCCCCTCGAGTGCACAGCGCACGAGCGTCCCAACGTCGACGACCGCCGCCGTCGTCGCACGCCGGAGCGGATCTCGCCAGCGAGGTCGGCTCTGGAACCACGCGAGCTCGACGCCGTCGCGCGCGAGCGTGGCGAGGTGCTCAGCGACGGTCCGTGACGCGTGCGGCGCGCCGAGGACGACGACGACCTCTGGCACGTCGTCGACGCGCTCTCGGAGCGTCAGCTCGGGGTGCTCGAGCGCGAGCGGGTGCTGAGGCACGCCGGCGAGCGCATCGGAGAGGACCGGCCAGCCGAGCGCCTCCGCGAGTCGAAGGACCTCGTACGCCTCGAGCCGTGGCTCCTCGCCGACGACGAGCCACCCCCGTCGGCCGGGATCGAACCAGCGCCGAAGCTCACGAGGAGCGAGGCGAGGCGCGTCGACCTCGACGTAGCGACGCTCACGCCACGGACCGAGCTCGACCACGTCGTCGCTCACGAGCGGCTCGTCGATGCCGAGGTTGACGACGACGGGCCCAGGGCCAAAGGGGCTCTGGGTTGCGCGCGTCACCGCCTCGAGGGCGACGCCGGCGAGGCGATCTGCGTCGAGGGCGCCAGAGAGCTCGAGGTCGATCACCGCGGCGATCGGCTTGAACACCTCTGCCTGCTCGACGGTCTGGGGACTTCCCACTCCGTGGGCCCACCGAGGACGGTCGGCGAGCAGGGCGACGAGGCTGACGCCCGCCTCACGTGCCTCCGCGAGCGGGGCAACGAGCTCGAGCGCCCCTGTCCCACTCGTCGTCACGAGCGCCACCGGCTGGCCACGGCGTTTTGCCCAGCCGAGCGCAAAGAACCCTGCTTCGCGCTCATCGAGCCCGACGATCCGCGGGACTCTGAGCGCGCCGAGCGCAGCCGCGAGCGGCGTCGAACGGCTCCCCGGACAGACGACGAAGCCGCAGACCCCGAGCGCGCAGAGCGCCTCGACGAAGACCGTAGACTCGGCCACGCGATGGCCGAGTCGAGACGATGACCACCGTTCGTGCACGCAGCCTCCTCGGCCCGACAGGGCTCACCCTGCGCGTCAGCCCCTGCCGTCGCGCGCGAGCGCGCGGAGTCGTCATCCATGGCTTTACGCAGTCCCGGTGGAGCCTCGTCGCAGCGCTCCTGCCGCTCGTCATGGAGACGGACATCAGCCTGGACTTCCTGGACGCACCTGGCCACGGCGTCGGCGCTACGCGCACAGCGCATCCTCAGCTTAGTCTACGGTCGTTCCTCGACGGTGTGGCCGCGCTCAACCCCGACGTCGTACTCGGCTACTCGATGGGCGGTCGGCTCGCGCTCTGGGCAGCAGCAACCCACCCGAGCAACCGTTGGCGCGTCGTCGCCATCTCCGCGAACCCCGGCATCCCCGGTGCGAGCGCTCGGCTCGAGCGCCGACGGCTCGATGAGGCCCTCGCGAGCCGTCTCGAGACGCTCCGACCCGCGATCGCGCTGGGGTCTCCCAGCGCGGACGTGGCCGCCTTCCTCGATTCCTGGGACGCTCAACCCCTCTTCGCTCGACGCCACCTCAGCGAGCAGGCCAGGCTCGCGCGCACGATGAGCGACCCGCGTGGTTGGGCGCTCGCCCTACGAACCTACGGCACCGGCCTCCAGCCCGACCTCGTCGAGCCGTTGCGAGAGAGCCAGGCACGGCTCTGGCTCGTCGTCGGCGGCGACGACGACGCCTACCGCCGGCACGCCGCTCGTCTCGTCGGACGAGCCTCGCTCGTCACCATTGAAGGCGCCGGACACGACGTCGTCGCCGAAGCGCCAGAGCGCCTCGACTCGTGGCTGCGCGCGTGGAGCGAGCGTGAGTTTGGACCCTAGGCGCGGACGACGAACGCAACCGCGACGACCACACCGAGCAGGAGCGTCAGCTGCCCCGTCGCGACGAGGGACCCGATGAGCGCCCGACCTTCCTCGCCAGCGACGACCGGGCGAAGCGCGCGTCTGGCACCAAGAGCGCCGACGGCCGCGACGACGAGGCTCGGCACGACCCCGTGCGTCCCTTCGGCGACCCCGAGCGTGCACCCCGCGACGGCGAGGACGACGAGCGTGACGACGAGCGTGCGAGTGCGCGCCGAGCCGAGCCGAACCGCGAGCGTCCGCTTGCCGCTCCGTCGGTCCCCGTCGCGATCTCGCAGGTTGTTGACCGCGAGCAACGCGCTGATGGCACACCCGAGACCGACCGCCACCTCCCAGCTCGCGCTCGGCAGCTCGCGCGCCTGGACCCAGAGGGTCCCAAGCGTCGCAACGAGCCCAAAGTAGACGAAGGCGACGGCCTCGCCGAGGCCGGCGTAGCCGTAGGGGTGCCGACCCCCGGTGTAGAACCACGCAGCGACGACAGCGCTCCCGCCGATGACGACGAGCCAGAGAGAGGTCTCGACGGCGAGCACGAGGCCGCTGAGGGCAGCCACCCCGAAAGCGACGAGCGCAGCGGTGCGCACGGACCGGGGCGAGGCGAGCCCCTGGCCGACGAGTCGGACGGGCCCGACACGCTCGTGGTCAGTGCCTCGAATCCCGTCGGAGTAGTCGTTCGCGTAGTTCACGCCGACCTGCAGCGCCACCGCGACGACGCCAGCGAGGAGAGCCCGCGAGGCGACGAGGTGGCCAAGGCGTGCCGCAAGGCCGGTCGCGGCGACGACCGGAGCGATGGACGCGGGGAGCGTTCGTGGCCGAGCCCCTCCAATCCAGTCGCCAAGACGCGCCACCAGCCCTCCTCTCGCGCAACGTCGGTCACCTTGCAGTCTACGGCGCTCACGACCGTACGCTAGGAACCATGAGCGACCGTGGCCGGCGGCTCGTCGTGCTCCCTGCGACCCAGGACTCGTGGCTCGTCGACGAGATCGCGGCAGCGTGGGAGGCCGGTGAGGCGATCAGCGTGGTCGACCTGAGCGCACCGAGCGCTCGGGCTCGGCTCGACGCGATCGCAGCGCACCTGCTTCGGCTGCCGAGCGGGGACGTCGACCTCTGGCCCGACGCGCCGCCGCTGCCCGAGGACGCTGCGATCGTCCAGACCACCTCCGGCACCACCGGCAAGCCTCGCGCAGTCGTCCTCACCCACGCCAACGTCGCCGCCTCAGCTCGAGCTGTCCACGAGCGCCTCGCGCTGACGCCACGGGACCACTGGACGACCGCGCTCTCACCCGCCTTCATCGGTGGGCTCGCGACGATCGCCCGGGCTCTCGTCGCGAACGTGCCGATCACGCTGCTCGCCCAGCATCGGCCTCAGTGCTTCGAGCGTGCGCGCGCGCTCGGCGCCACCCTTGCGACGACGGTGGCCGCCGCGCTCGAGCGCGTCGACGTCTCCTTCCTCCGGGCCGTGATCCTCGGAGCGCAGCCAGCGCGCGGTGCGCTGCCTGCGCACGCCATCACGAGCTACGGCATGACCGAGACGGGATCGGGCGTCGTGTGGAACGGGGAACCGCTGCCAGGCGTCGAGGTGCGCCTCGAGCACGGCGCCATCCTGCTGCGCGGACCGATGATCGCGCGGTCGTGGCGAGACGGCTCCCCCGTCCTCGACCCGGACGGCTGGCTCCACACCGGCGACGTTGGAGACCTCGTCGACGGGCGCCTCACCGTCGTCGGCCGAGCTCAGGAGCTCATCAACACCGGCGGCCACCACGTGGCCCCCGCCGTCGTCGAAGCCGCCGTCTCGTCGGCACTCAGCCTCGATCCCAACACGATCGCCGTCTACGGCACGTACGACGACCGCTTCGGTGAGGTGGTCACGCTCGCCGTGACCACCTCACCCGCTCCGACCGTCGCAGACCTCGCAGCAGCGCTCGCCGACCACCTCGACGCACCGTGGCTTCCCCGCCGCGTCGTGCGCGTCACCCACATCCCGCGCACTGACACCGGCAAACCCGTGCGCCACGAGCTCCCCGGTGCGGTCGTGCGCCCTCGAGGCGCGCCTCGCGGGCGAGGCTAGTCGGCCGCAACCCCCTCGGGGCTCTCGACGTCCTGCTCGAGGACCACCCGCTCCTCTGGTCGAGGCATCCGGAAGTAGGGACGGCCCTTCGCCCAGAAGATGACCATCGGAATGAAGCCGAGCAGGATGGCGCCGATGCCGACCACCTTGGTCGTCACGTTGAGCCCCGGCAGGCTCTGCTCGAACATCACCGCCATGAACACGGCACCGACGAGCGGCCACAGGCCTGCGAAGATGAAGTACGACAGCTTCTTAAAGAGCAGCTTGCGGGAGACGGTGACCACCGAGAAGCCCGCGAGGCCGTAGTAGACCGCGATCTGGAGGCCGATGGCGTTGATCGCATCGGAGAGCACGGTGCCGACGGAGCCGACGTAGTTGGAGGCGATGAGGAGCCCGATCGAGATCACCGCCACCACGAGCGTCGCTGCGACCGGGGTGAGGCGGACGCGATGCGTGCGACCGAGGACGGCCGGCATCGTGCCGTCACGGCCCATCGCAAAGAGCGTCCGTGACACCTGGATGATGGTGGTCTCGAGCGTCGCGATCGTCGAGAGCGCCACAGCGACGACGATGAGCTTGCCACCGAGTCCGTGCCAGACCACCTGCCCGAGCGCGTCGAGGACGTCGCCGGCGTTCTGGTTGATCTGGCGGGGGGTGAGCACGAGGTTGGTGCCGATCGTGAAGATCTCAAAGAGCAGGAACACGACGATGACGCCGATGATGGCGCCGATACCGGGCGTCACTCGCTCCCCTTTGGTCTCCTCGTTGAGGTTGGCTGTGACGTCCCAGCCCCAGTAGTAGAACGCTGCGACGAGCGCGCCGGCGAAGAACCCTGCCGAGCCGTGGAAGATTGAGGGCGCGAACCAGTGGAGGCTGAAGCTGTGCACCTGTGGGCTGTGCACCAGCATCAAGATGGCGAAGAGCAGCAGGATCGCAAGCTCGATCGACGACATCGCGACCTGGACCTTGGCCGTGATGGTCACGCCCGCGATGACCGCCCCCACCATGATGAGAAAGACGATGATGCCGAGCGTCGTCACCCACGCTGTTGAGTTCGCGAGCCGCTGGGAGAAGAGCCCGAGGATCGTTGACCCAGCCGGCACGGAGCCCGCGACCATGAAGATCAGCGCTGACACGACGAGGCACCACCCAGCGATGTAGCCGAGGACCGGGTGCAGCGCGCGCCGAACCCAGGCGTAGGTCGCACCCGCGTTCGCCTCGGTTCGCCCGAGGTAGTTGAACGCCCACACGATGCCGAACATCGCGATGCCGCAGTAGAGGAGCGACGCCGGCCCCCCGAGCGCTACCGCCCCAAAGAGCGTGGCTGTCGAGGCGGCGATGGAGTACGCCGGCGCGACGCCGGCGACGCCCATCACCGCAGAGTCGAACAGCGACAGGGCACCCCGACGAAGCCGATGGTGCGCGCTCGCTGTCGCGTTGCCTGACGGTACGGTATCCATGCCTCCCCCTTGACGAGCCGAGGTGCTGGACTCCACGCAGCACCTACTCGAATCGTGCCGGATTCTACGCACCCGCCATGGTTTCCGCAAGGATTTTTCGGAAGTTCGACGCTTTTTGTGTTAGCAGCGACCGAGACCTACGCGAGGCGACCGAGCGTCAGAGTGCCACCATCGACCACGAGGTTCGACCCTGTGATCCAGCGGGCATCGTCCGAGACGAGGAACGCGACCGCGCCAGCGACGTCCTCAGGCTCACCGATGCGACCGGTCGGCAGCTCTCGACGGAGACGATCCTCGAGGAGCTCGACGAGCACCTCGCTCATCGAAGTGCGCACGAGGCCCGGGGAGACAGCGTTGACCCGAATCGGGGCGAGCTCGACAGCGAGCTGTCGCGTCAGGTGGACGAGCGCCGCCTTCGAGACGTTGTAGAGCCCAATCCCTGGCTCAGGTTCGAGTCCACCGATGCTCGCGATGTTCACGATTACCTTCTCAGAGCCGGGCGCCTGCGCGAACCTCCCTGCGAGCAGCGCAGGAGCCCGCACGTTGACCGACCAGATGAGGTCCATGGCCTCCGGGGTCATCGACGCGACCGGGCCGACGACCGGACTCGCAGCGGCGTTGTTGACGAGCACACGCACAGACCCGCAGCGTGCCACGGCCTCATCGACGACGGTGGCCGCGGCCTGCGCGTCCCGGAGGTTCGCAACGACGGGGTGCACGACGATCCCATCGCCCCGGAGCTCGTCGACGAGCGCCGTGAGCTCTTCCTCGCGGCGCGCGACCGCGACGATCGTGTAGCCATCGGCCCCAAGACGCCTCGCGATCGCACGCCCGATACCGCGCGTCGCACCGGTGATGATCGCAGCCCCACGCTCCATGCGCTCACGTTAGCCGTCACGCAGCCGTGCTAGCGTGAGAGCCGGAGGATGCGGTGGGAGAACGGCTCGCGCACGAGGACAGCGTCTACCTGCGCGACCACGCGAGCGACCCCATCGACTGGTGGCCGTGGGGTCCCGGTGCGCTGCGCGAGGCGCAGCGTCGTCGCCGGCCCCTGTTCGTCTCGATCGGCTACGCCGCGTGCCACTGGTGCCACGTCATGGCGCAGACGACGTTCCACGATCCCGAGGTCGCTGCGCTCATCAACGAGCACTTCGTCCCCGTCAAGGTCGACCGCGAGGAGCATCCAGCGCTCGACGCACGTTTCATGGCTGCACTGCTTGCCCTCCAAGGCTCTGGAGGTTGGCCCATCACCGCGATCGCGACGGCCGAGGGGCGGCCAGCGTGGGCGACGACCTACCTCCCTCCCCGCCGCTCGCAGCTCGGGCCCGGTCTCCTCGAGACGCTGCGGTCGATCCTGGAGGCTCTCGAGGCCGACCCGACGGTCCTTGAGCGGGCCGCTGCGGAGCTCAGCGCGCTCCAGGGACGACGGCGTCGTCCTCCCACGCCGCTCGTGTCGCCTCAGGCTCCGCAGCTACGGTCCCTCGGCGATCGGCTGCTCGCAGACCTGCGCGGCCAGCTCGACGAGCGTTTCGGAGGCTTTGGCCGCGAGCCCAAGTTTCCACAGGCGCACGCGCTCCTCAGCCTCGCCGAGCTCGCGCACGCCGTAGGCGACGCTGCGAGCTTCGAGGCCGTCACGTCGACCGCCCGGCGCTTCGTCCGCTCAGCGCTCTTCGATCAGGTAGGCGGGGGCTTCTTTCGCTACGCGACCGACCGCGCTCTCACCGAGGTCCACTACGAGAAGATGCTCGTCGACCAGGCCTGGCTCATCGCGCTCCTCGCCCAGCTTGCCCACGACACCTCGGATCCCGAGCTGCGCCTCGCGACGGCGCGCACGGTCGCCTTCGTGCGCCGTGAGCTCGTGCGACCCGACGGCTTGCTCGCCACCTCCCTCGACGCTGACCGCGACGGCGTCGAGGGAGGCGCCTACCGACTCACCGCCGCAGACCTCCGCGAGGCGCTGCCTGCCGGCGTGGCAGACGAGCTCGCCGAGGCGCTTGGGCTCCACGACGGCGAGGCGAGGGTACCTCGCGTCGTCCCAGATCGCGCGCTCATCACCGACGACCGCCTGCTCAGCGCCCTCGACACGCTGTGGAGGTGGCTGCGCCAGCACCGGCCGCCGCGGAGGGACGACAAAGCCCTCTGTGACGCCAACGCTGCGACCGCGACCGCCCTCTTGCGGGCGGGACGGCTCCTCGAGGAGCGCTCCTGGATCGCGTGGGGCCTCGGACTCGCCGAGCGCGTTCGCGCCCGCTTCCTGCAGCCCGACGGGGTACGCCACGTGTCTTACGTCGGCGGCAGCGCTCGCCTCGCGGCGAGCACAGACGAGCTGTGGTTCTCCATCATGGCGCTCGCTGTCTGGGAGGTGACCGGGCTCGCGACCTGGCTCTCGCTCAGCCTCGAGAGCCTCGAACGGTTGCTCGAGCGCTCACTCCTCGACCCGCTCGGCATCTGCCTCGGCAGCGCCCACGAGCCAGACCCCATACCCGATCGACTCGACGGCGCGCACCCATCGGCGACTGCGCTCGCGGTGTGGCACGTCAGCCGCCTCGCGAGCGTGCAACCCGACTCCGAGCTGGCCACGACGCTCGCGCAGCTCGTCGGCGACCTCGACGACGTCATCGCCGAGGCCCCGAGCGCTGCGTCCCTCGCGGTGACCGCGCTCGCGCTCCGTGACGCGCACCGAACGATCGTGGTGCCGACTCGCACCGACACGGCGCTCGTCTGGAGTGCGCTCACCCACGCGCGCCCCCTCGACGTCGTCGTACGGGATCCGCTCCACCCACTCGCGCACGGTCGCGACCCGGCCACCGCCTCGATCTGCGTCGGCTGGCAGTGCCTCCTGCCGCTCGACGATCCGGCTGCGCTCGCCGTGGCACTGCGTGACCCCGTCCTGCCGAGGACCTTCGAGCCCCCTGCAGCACCTGACTAGCGTGCTATCTGCCAAGAGTGCAGCACGACGAGGGAGGAGATCGGTGAGCCGGCGACACGAGCTAGAGGAGCGCTAGTGCGCCCGGCGTTTCGTCACGTCCTGCTCGCGACGCTCGAGCTCCCCGAGCGCGAGCCCGAGCTCGTCGTCCTCGACACCGCGGCGATGCAGCTGCTACGGTTCGAGACGCCCCACGCGGGTGAGCTCCACCCGCTCTCGTACGTCGTCGTCGAACACGAGCAGCCCCCCGCCGAGGCGGATCCGGCACGGCCCGACCTGCGAGTCGCCAAGGCCGTGCAACCTACCGAACGGGTCGTGCGGCGCCGTCACCTCGTGACGTGGCTGGCGGAGCTCGCGGCTAGCGAGCGACGCGCGCCGCTTGGCATCCCGGGGCCGAGCGTGCCCTACGGACGCTTCGACGGCGAGCAGCCGTCGCTCAGCGTGCTCGGACTACACGGCCCGCTCGTCGCGCGCCGCCGTGACGGGACGGCTGTCCTCGAGTTCACCTGGGGTTCCACGCGCCAGGCCATCGCCCTCGCGCCTGAGCTCGCCGCACGCCTCGGCGAGGCGAGCCCCAGCTCACCTAGCGGGTGGCGCAGCGCGACTCGCCGCGTGCCGCGCTTCGCCGTCGCTGCGTTCGCCCCGCCAGAGCACGGCTACTGCCGCAAGCTCGTCGTCGCGCTGATCTAGCTGAGAGTGAGGTACCATGGAACGCGTCCCCGCCTGGTTCGGTCGACTCACACCGGACCCCTCGGCACCGGAGGACATCCGGGCGCGCAACGCCGAGGTCGCCGAGCGCACAGGGTTCCTACCCAACGTCTTCGGTGCGCTCTCGTGGCGGCCGGCAGAGTACCGAGCGTTCTTCGGCTACCACGACGCCCTCATGGAGGCACCGGCCTCCCTCACGAAGGCGGAACGAGAGCTGATCGTGGTCGCGACCTCTGCGGCGAACAGCTGCCTCTACTGCGTCGTCGCGCACGGCGCGATCCTGCGCATCCGCGCACACGACGCCACGATCGCCGACCGCGTCGCGATCGACCCAGAGCGGGCAGAGCTCTCAGCGCGGCAGCTCGCGATCGTCCGCTTCGCACTCAAGGTCGCGAACCAGGCGAACCGGATCGAGCCCGCGGACTTCGCCCCTCTCTACGAGGTCGGCCTCGACGACGACGACATCTGGCTCATCGGCGCGATCGCCGCGTTCTTTGCGCTCTCGAACCGCCTCGCCGGCTTCGCGCGCATCGTGCCGAACGCCGAGTTCTACGAGCTCGGACGCGACGGAGCCCGCACCGAGTCGGGGCCAACACCCCCAACCCGGGCCAGCTGACACCCTGCCGGTCAGCGAGACGGAGCGCAGCCAACAGCCGCACGCACTCTGAACGCCCGGGGCGCAGTGCGCGCGCAGTCAGCGAGCGCGCAGTCAGCGAGAGCGAGCAGCGTGGTCTCCCTCGTCGCGCACCTCTCGCACCGCCCACGACAGCAGCCTGATTGCAGCGACGACCAGCGCGACCATGACGAGGAGCGGACCCACCATCCACACGCCCGCGCCGGCCCCCGAGAGGACGAGGGCAACGACGTAGGCGATGAGCACCGTGCGAAGCACACGGCCTGGGCCTCGCCTTGCGAGGCGAGACTCAGCTTCAGGACCCGCGACCGAGGGTAAGTCGCGGTGGGGCGCGACGACCGGCTCGAGGAAGGGGAGCTCGTGAGGTACGTCTGCGACGAGCGTGGCGAGGTCGCGGTACGTGCGGGCCTCGTGCAGCGCCTCGAGTCGATCCTCGAACTCACCCTCGTCGAGGCGACCGAGCTCGTAGGCGTCGCGAAGCACACGCTCGACAGCGTCACGATCACTCTGTGAGCACCGCACGCTGAGTGGATCGATCACCGTCGTCAGTGTAGCACGCCAGCCCGAGCACACGAGCGCCTCGGACGTGGCGAGCGCCGCTGCGCTCCTGCCGGTAGCGTGGGGACGTGCGCTCCTTCGTCCACCTCCACACCCACACCGAGTACTCCATGCTCGACGGCGCCTCGCGCCTCGACGAGCTCATCGCCGCCGCAGCCGACGACGGCCAACCTGCGCTCGCCATCACCGACCATGGCAACCTCTACGGCGCACTCGAGTTCTACAAGACCGCGCGGGCGACAGGTGTGAAGCCGATCATCGGCCTCGAGGCCTACATGGCGGCGTCCTCCCGCTTCGAGCGCCCGGCACGCCGGGGACGCCTCGACGACACCGGTGGCGAGAGCGACCGGGGCGAGAAGCTCTACTACCACCTCACGATCCTCGCTGAGAACACGACCGGCTACCACAACCTCATCCAGCTCTCGTCGCGAGCCTTCCTCGAGGGCTACTACTACAAGCCTCGCATCGACTTCGACCTGCTCAACGAGCACCGCGACGGGCTCATCGTGCTCACGGGGTGCCTCGGCGGCCTCGTGCTC
>SIRY01000233.1 GCA_004366215.1 Actinomycetota bacterium
GCGTGTCGATCCCGGCTGCCCGCATACCTTGCGCGTCGTCCCAGCGAAACCCCTCGAGCCGCTCCATGACGAGGACACGGCGCGTCACGTACTCTGGGTGGGGCCGAGGAACTACGAGCGCCCTCTGTCCGGTCTGTGCGAGGACGCGAGCGATGTCGAGCATGTTGGCCGCTTCGACGCGAAAGTCGAGCTCCTCGACGATGGTCTCCGCGAAGAGCTCGACGAGGGCGGGCGGGTTCGCGAGTGCGGCGACAGGTATCCTGCCGACGAGGTGTGGCGTAATCCAGGCCATCGCGGCAAGGTCGCGACGCACGAGGTCAGCGACCTTCGAGCGCTGCACCTTGACCGCGACGGGAGCGCCGTCTCGCAGCGTCGCCTCGTAGACCTGGGCGATCGACGCCGCAGCGGCCGGCACGGGGTTGATCGACGCGAAGACCTCCTCGAGCGAGCGGTCGAGCTCCTGTTCGATGGTGGCGCGCACCACCTCGAACGGCTCGGCCGGCACGTGATCTCGGAGCAGCTTGAACTGCTCGACGAGCTCCTGGGGGAAGATGCCCTCGCCAGAGGAGATGATCTGCCCAAGCTTGATGTAGGTGGGCCCGAGCGCCTCGAACGCCTTGCGAAGCCGACGCGACAGTCCCCGACGTGAGGCGTCGCGCCCCCGAGGACGGTCGAACAGTCGCCACGCACCGAGCGCGAGCCCGAGGCGCACGCCGGTGCCGAGCACGCGTCGCGCCGGTGGGAGGCGCCGCGGAGCGACGAGGAGCGGGACCGCCTCTTGGCTCCGTCGACGGACGGGCTCGACGGAGCCACGCCAGAGGATGCGAGCCTCGTCGAGCTCCCAGGGCCCCTCAGCCGTGAACGACCAGCGCTTCGCATCCTCGCCCATGGAGGCGAGCCTACCGGGCCGCGCGCAGGCTAAGCCCGCTGCTCCTCGTGGCCGCCGAACTCGCGGCGCAGCGCTGAGAGGACGCGGTTCGCGAAGTCGTCTGCGCCACGGGAGCTGTAGCGCGAGAACAACGCCTGCGTGATGACCGGTGCGGGCACGGTCTCGTCGATGGCCGCCATCACGGTCCAGCGACCCTCTCCCGAGTCGGCGACGTGACCCTCGAGCGACGAGAGCTGCGGATCGTCCGCGAGCGCCCGCGCTGCGAGGTCGAGCAGCCACGAGCCGATCACGCTTCCTCGGCGCCACAGTTCTGCGATACGCGGCACGTCGAAGTCGTAACGGTAGGCCTCGGGGTCGCGCATCGGAGCGGTCTCTGCGTCGGCCCTCGTCGCCGCCGCACCGGCGTTCGCGTGGCGCAGGATCGACAGTCCCTCCGCGAGCGCCGCCATGAGGCCGTACTCGATGCCGTTGTGCACCATCTTGACGAAGTGGCCAGCCCCGTGGTCCCCGCACAGGAGGTAGCCCTGCTCCTCCGTTCGCACCGGACCTGTGGTGACCGTGCGAGGGGCGGCGTCTACGCCTGGTGCAAGAGCCTGTAGCACGGGCTCGAGGTGCGCAAAGACAGCCTCCTCCCCACCGACCATGAGGCAGTAGCCGCGCTCGCGACCCCAGACCCCCCCAGAGGTTCCAACGTCGAGGTGGTGGATGCCCTGCTCACGGAGACGGGCAGCGTGGACACGGTCGTCTCGGTAGTGCCCGTTGCCCCCGTCGACGACGACGTCGCCGGGTTCGAGACGAGCCGCGAGGGTCTCGATGAGCTCCCCAGTGAGCGCTGCTGGCACCATGAGCCACACGACCCGCGGAGGCGTGAGCGCGCCAACGAGCTCCTCGAGCGTCTCGTGCACCACGACGCCGAGCGCCGCGGCACGCGCCCGAGCTTGAGCGTCGGGGTCGCTACCGTGCACCTCGATCGCCCCGCGCTCTCGCATCCGTGCCGCCATGTTGGCACCCATGCGCCCAAGTCCGACCATTCCAAGCTGCACCTCACGCACCTCCCCCACTCAGCTCAACCGACCTCGTCGTCGTGCGCTCGCGAGCAGCGGCGTCAGCCGCCTCGCGCAACGCGCGGACGAACGCCGCGAGCTCATCGGGCGCGTGACCCTCGAGAGCGCGCCGGACGATCGCCGATCCGACGACCGCTCCACTCGCACCCGCACGCACTACCGCCGCGGCGTGCTCAGGGGCGGAGACGCCGATCCCGACGAGCACCGGGAGGGAGCTTCGACCGGCGAGGCGGGAGGCCATCTGGGTGGCGCTCGCAGCGAGTTCGGCTCGTTCACCCGTCACCCCCATGAGGCCGACCGCGTAGACGAAGCCCTCCGCCTCGGCGAGGATGGTGCGCAGTCGGTCCTCCGACGTGACCGGCGAGACGAGCTGGACGGTGGCGAGGCCAGCTGGCCGTGCCACCTCCCACCAGGGTCCCGCCTCCTCGATGGGCAGGTCGGGGATGATGACCCCAGCGACGCCCGACTCCCGCAGCCGGCCCACCGAGCGCTCGAGTCCCTGGTGCAGCAGCAGGTTGTAGTAGGTCATGACGACGAGCGGCACGTCGAGGCTCAACCTGGCGAGGCTCGCGAGCACCGAAGCGACGGTCGTGCCCCGCTCGAGCGCACGCTCGCTCGCGCGCTGGATCGTCGGCCCGTCCATCGAGGGGTCTGAGAAGGGGATACCGATCTCGACCGCATCGGCGCCCGCCTCGGCCACCGCGATGACGTCGTCCTCCCACGCCGGGCGCATGCCCGCACACAGGTAGGGCACGATGAGGCCCCTGCCCTGCGCGACGTGGTCCGCGAGCGTCGCAGCGAGTTGGCTCATCGATGTCGCTCCATCCACGCGGCGACCGTCTCGGCGTCCTTGTCGCCTCGACCCGAGAGGGTCACGAGGATCCGCGCACCAGGCTCCGTCTCGGTGCGAGCCCGCAGCAGCACCCACGCG
>SIRY01000234.1 GCA_004366215.1 Actinomycetota bacterium
CAGACCTGGTGCTGACCGGCGTCCAGGCAGCTGACGACCTCGATGGTCAGACTGCAGGGGTCCTCGCCGCGCTCATGGGTTGGCCACACGCGGCAGTCGTCGTTGGGGTAGAGCCGCAGGGCGACGCGATCCAGGTCGCCCAGGAGCTCGGTGGGGGCACGGTCGCGGTGTCCACCCTGGGCTTGCCGGCGGTGCTCGGCATCCAAGCGGCTCGCCAGGCGCCTCGCTACGCGCCGATCGCACGCATTCGCCAGGCGCAGCAGTCGGTTGCGATCGAGGAGGTGGAGGTCGCCGCGGAGCCTCCTCAGGCCCTCGGAGTTGTGCGTCGACTCTTCCCGCCACCTGCCCGAGGGCGAGCGCAGATGCTCGAGGGGTCACCGGGCGACGTTGCGGATCAGATCATTGAGATTCTGCGGGCTCGCGGGCTCGTGAGGGCGTGAGGGGGAGGAACATGGCGGTCGCAGTTCTTGTCGTGGCGGAGCGGGTGGTCGGCGACGTCCCCGACGTCACGTTCGAGTTGCTGGGCAGAGGGCGCGAGCTCGCAGACGCGCTTGGTGGCGAGCTCGCGGTGGCGGTCGTCGGCCACGGAGTCGGCGAACTCCCGTTCGGCATCGCTGACGTCGTCTACGTCGTCGATGACCCAGCGCTTGGGTCGTGGGCGCCGAGCCTCGTCGAACACGCCGTTGCGCAGGTCGTCGAGCGAGCTCAGCCTCGACTCGTCGTCGTGAGCACGGGCACGGTCGGCCTCGACCTCGCCGCAGCGCTCGCGACGCGCTTTGGGGCTCCACTCGCGTCGTACGGGGTCGGACTCGAGCTGGACGGAGATGACGTCGTCGTGACGAGCCAGCTCTACGGAGGCAAGTTGCTCGCGGAGGTGCTCCTCGGGGGCCCCCTCGCCTTCGTCAGCGTCATCCCCGGCAGCTTCGATGCTGAGGCAGGGCGGCGAGGTGGGGCACCGCGCGTTGAGACGGTCTCGGTCGACGACCTCGATGGAGTTCGGGCGAGTGGGGGCGAGGTGCGCGAGCCGGAGGCGACAGGTGTCGACATCACGGCGGCGGACATGCTGGTCTCGGTGGGGCGAGGCATCGGTTCTAAGGAGAATCTCGAGCTCGTCCAGGAGCTCGCGGACGCGCTCAAGGTTCCTCTCGCCGCATCTCGACCCATCATCGACCAGGGGTGGTTGCCAAAGCCGCACCAGGTTGGCAAGTCTGGCAAGAAGGTCAAGCCTCAGGTGTACCTCGCGCTCGGCATCTCGGGTGCGCCCGAGCACCTCGAGGGTATGCGCTCGGCGGGGACTATCATCGCCTGCAACACCGATCCGAGCGCGCCGATCTTCGAGGTCGCGCACTACGGGACCACCGTCGACCTCTTCGACCTCGTTCCTGAGCTCACCGAGCGTCTCGGGGGGTGACGATGCTGGCGATCGCCGAGACGCGTCCTCGCTCGGTGGGCGAGACCCACGTCGCGAGGGTCGTGTGCTACGTGCTCGCGCTCGTCGTGATTGTCCTGTTCCTCTGGGGCGTGGCACGGCGTGTGCGGGCGTGGTCACGAGGTCGGCGTCCAGAGGGGTGGCGGTGGCTTCGACGACGGGACCCGAGCGACATCGAGGGCGTCTCGTCCCGACCCACGGTAGGCGAGTCGGTCGCGATCATCGCCGCGAATCGGACGGTGACGAAGACCAAACCGGCAGTCGGATTCGCACATCTGCTCGTCTTCTGGGGCTTCCTCGGACTGCTTGCCGCCACGTCGATCCTCGCGATCGACTACGACGTCCTCGGGAACCTCTCGCGTCTCCTCGTCGGCCACACGGTGAGCTTCTTCCATGGGCCGTTCTACTTGGCTTACAACGCGGTCTTCGACGCTGCCGGCTTAGCAGCGCTCGTTGGCACGCTCTTGCTCGCGCTGCGGCGGTGGTTCAGTCCCGAGATCCAGCTCGATCTCACGCGCGCCGAGCGGCCCGCGGGCGGCTACTCCCGGGCCAAGATCGCGGTCGGCGATCAGGTGTTCATCGTCGGCTTGCTGGTCATCTTGCTGACCGGCATCGCCATCCAAGCGCTTCGGATCGTCGGGGAGGGCTTTCCGAGCTTCGAGCGTTGGACGTGGCTCGGGTGGCTCACGGCCAAGCTGCTCGCGAGCCTCGGAGTGAGCGCTGCCAGGGCGCGCGCGATCCACGCGTGGCTGTGGTGGGTGCACGTCGGGCTCGCGCTCGGCTTCGTCGCCTACATCCCCTTCTCAAAGGCGTTACACATGCTGACCGCGCCGGCGAACCTGATCGTGCGAGATCCAAAGCAGGTACGCGCGCTGCCAGCACCCCCTGCTGGTCGGCCGGGCTACGTTGGGCTCGAGGATTTCACGCCGAGCGATCGACTGAGCCTCGACGCGTGCACGAAGTGCGGGCGCTGTCACGCCGTGTGTCCCGCGCGTACCGCGGGGGCGCCGCTATCGCCGCGTGATCTCGTGCTCGACCTCCGCGCGTGGCTCGATCGTGCCCAGGGCGTCGAGCTCCTGCTCGACTCGGAGGATCGTCCAGACGCGACGGGTCCGAGGGCAGCTGAGGGACCGATCCCTGGTACCGTCATCAGCGAGCGCGTGCTGTGGTCATGTACGACCTGCATGGCATGCGTCGAGGTGTGCCCGGTTGGGATCGAGCACGTCCCCCTCATCGTGCAGCTGCGGCGCCCGCTCGTCGATGCTGGTACGATGGACCCGACTCTCCAGAGCGCGTTGCAGAACGTCGCGCAGCAGGGCAACTCGTTCGGCAAGTCAGCTCGCCTGCGAGCTCGGTGGACCAAAGGGCTCGAGCAGCCAATACCGGATGCGAGGAAGGAGCCCGTCGAGTACCTATGGTTCGTCGGCGACTACGCCTCCTTCGACGAGCGGGTGGCAGAGCTCTCGCGCACCTTCGCCCGAGTGCTCCAGCACGCCGGCGTGTCGTTCGGCATTCTCTACGAGGGTGAGCGCAACGCAGGGAATGACGTTCGGCGCGTCGGCGAGGAAGGGCTCTTCGAGATGCTCGTCGAGGCGAACCTCGCTGAGCTCAGCAAGGCGCAGTACCACGCCATCGTGACGACGGATCCGCACAGCTTCAACACGCTGCGCAACGAGTATCCGTCGTTCGGCCTGCAGACGCCCGTGTTGCACTACACGGAGCTCCTCGCCAAGCTGCTCTACCAGCGTCGGATCGAGCCTCGTCAGCTGGGCTTGCGGGTCACGTACCACGACCCGTGCTACCTTGGGCGCTACAACCGGGTCTTTGACGCCCCTCGTGCGGTATTGGGTGGCCTTGGGTGTGAGCTCGTCGAGATGCCTCGACATCGGCAAGGATCGTTCTGCTGTGGCGCTGGGGGCGGGCGCATCTGGATGGATGACTCGTTCCTCGCCGAGCGCCCGAGCGTGAACCGCATCAAGGAGGCCTTGACGCTCGGCGTCGACGTCTTCGTCGTCGCCGAAGGACTACGCCATGTTCGCGGATGCCGTCAAGACCGTCGGCGCCGAGGGCACGCTTCGTGTCATGGACGTCGTCGAGCTCGTCAGCGAAGCGGTCCTCACGGTCCCTGCTCTCGAGGGTGCTGGTGAGTGAGCCGTGGCACTAGGGCTGCTGCGCTGCGTCGTGTGCGGGGCGAGCGCGTACTACCAGGGACTCCACGAGCACCTCGTCGCGAAGCACCCCGAGCTCGTCGAGGTCCGCGGGGCGCCGCACGCTTCTTACGCCGTCGAGTGCCCTGTGTGCCACGAACGCTACGAGCAGCGGATCAAGCGCGGGAGCGCGGCCGAATCCTTCCTCACGGAGTTCGAGAGGGACGTCCGGCTCGTGGGTGGGGACATCCTGCTCCAGCACCTCATCGGAGAGCACGCTGCGCTCGTCATCGAGTCGGGAGATGAAAAGGAGGCTGATGACCATGGCTGAGGTTCGCTCGTGCAACCTCCCTGATGATCTCTACTACCTCGTCGATCGCCACGTGTGGGTGCGGCCCGAGGGTGACGTCCTCGTCATCGGCCTCACGGACGTGGCTCAAAACCTCGCGAAGACGATCATCTCTGTGTCGCTCAAGCCGGCTGGGAAGGCGGTCAAGGCGGGGCGCTCGCTCGCGACGGTCGAGAGCGGCAAGTGGGTCGGGCCGGTCCCCGCGCCGGTCGACGGTGAGGTCGTCGAGGTCAACGAGACGCTCACGAGCCGCCCAGGCCTGCTCAACAGCGATCCCTACGGCGAGGGGTGGATCGCTAAGGTGCGGGTGGCCGCGTTCGACCCGGCGGAGGCGGGGCTCGTCACAGGTGATGAGGGGATCGCGCGTTACCAGGCGTTCCTCGAAGAACAGGGCATCAGCTGTGCGTGAGGGGGATCATGAGCGAGTCGTGGGCTGGATGTGAGGTGCCGTCGGACCTGCTCTACGACCTGAGCGCCGACGTGTGGGTCCGGCCCGAGGCGGAGGATCTCGTGCGAGTCGGTATGACCGACGTAGCTCAGTCGCGGATGGGCAAGCTCGTACAGCTGAGCTGGAAGCAGCGAGGGCGTCCGGTGACCCGCGGACGACCGCTGCTCGTACTCGAGAGCGCCAAGTGGGTAGGACCGATGGTGTCACCGGTGAGTGGCAAGATCGAGGAGGCGAACGAGGAGGCGTTTCGACGAGACCCACTGCTTGCGAATCGCGACCCCTACGGGGCGGGGTGGTTCTACCTCGTCGCGCTGAGCCAGCCCGACGAGCTCGCGCTGCTCGCCGACGCTCGTGCGGCCTTTGAGCACTACCGCCGGATCATCGACGAGTCGGGCTTGCGCTGTTTTCGCTGTGAGGAGCCGGCGGTATTCGCCGATGAGGATCCTTGAATACGAGCTCGTCACGCTCTACACTCGGAGCACTCGTTGGGGGACGGGGAGCGCGCCGAGCTAGCGGGCGTCGCTCGAGTGCTGTTCCGATCAGGAGGCGCGGCGATGACACGGAACGGCATCTGAGAGAAGATCGAACGGCAACAAAGGGGGGACCATGGCAAAGGATGACGGCACGCAGTCCATGGCGGTGGTGTGCTGGAGCTCTGACCTTGACCGGGTGTGGCCTGTGCTGATCCTCGCGACCACCGCCGCGGCGTCGGGGCTCGAGGTCGACGTGTTCTTCACCTTCTGGGGGCTGCGTGTCCTGCAGCGACCGGAGGTTCGCATCACAGGCGATAACTGGATGCAGAAGCTCGAGTCGCTCGTGGACCCGGGCTCGACGGAACGCCTGCGGCTTGGCAAACTCAACATGGCTGGCGTGGGCACAGCCATGATCAAGATGCTCGCTCGCGAGCACAAGGTGGCGTCGCCGAGTGAGCTGCTCGAGATGGCTCGAGACCTCGGTGTGCGGCTGCACCCATGCCAGATGACCATGGAGCTCTATGGGCTCTCGAAGGACGACTTCATCGAGGGGGTCCAGCCGCCGATCGGCGCCGCGAGCTTCATCAACATGGCTGCTGACGCCGACATCACGCTCTTTATCTGAGTGCGAAGGATCGCGGTGGCGGGCCCGCCGGCGGTGGTGGGCCGCGTCGCGCGAGCCATCGAGCGGCGCAGAGCGGAGGGTGATGGCGATTGGGAACTTACAGACGATGTTGAGGGCGCCCACGTCGTCGTCGTGGCGGCGCAAGATGGTGAA
>SIRY01000235.1 GCA_004366215.1 Actinomycetota bacterium
TGCGGGAAGGTCACTGGCTAATCAGATCGCGGAGCGAAACTGTTCTGTGCAACGATTCACATAAACGATTCACATAGGCGCAACGCGCCCACTCGCGGGCGAGGGTGCCTAGCGATCGGGTACCGAGACGTGCCGTGAGGGCAGCCCGAAGCGGTTCGGACCGGGGGTGCTCGGCAGGACCTCGAAGTAGATGAGGACGAGCGCGCCGAGGATGGGAACGAGGCTGATCAAGACCCACCACCCTCGGTGGTCGGAGTCGTGGAGGCGACGAACCGTGAGCGCGAGGCCTGGGATGGTGGTGGCGAGGGCGTAGATCGTTGCGAGGTAACCCACGAGCGTCGAGGTACGAGCCCCCACCGAGAACAGGATCGACAGGAGGACGTTGATGAGGACCACGAACCAGAACTCAGCCCGGCTCGAGCGGCCGCGAAAGTCGAAGAAGCGAAGCCAGAACTGCTCGTAGGCGATAAAGGGGTTCACTCCCGCCTCCTTTACCCCCACAGTGTAGCCAGCGAGGACGGTCTGTGCGAGGAGCAAGTGCAACGCTATGCAGTGACCGGTATAGAATTGCCTCATGGAGGTGGCGGTCGTCGGCGCGAGCGGCTTCGTCGGTCAAGAGCTCGTCCGGGTACTCGCGGGTCACCCTCAGTGTGAGCTCGTGGCGGCCCAGGCGAACCAGCGCGCAGGTACTCTCCTCGAGGCGCTCATCCCTGGCCTCGATCCTCGTCTCGCTCGGCGTGAGCTGGAGCCGATCGACCCAGAGCGCATCGAAGCGGACCTCGCGTTCCTCGCGCTCCCCCACGGCGCGAGCGCCGCGATCGCGGCCCGTCTCGCGGCTCGCGGCCTGCGAGTCGTCGACCTCGGTGCGGACCTGCGGTTGGCCACCGAGGTCGAGTGGGAGAGGTGGTACGGTACCACGCACGGTGCGCCTGAGCTCCTCGGTCAGGCGTGCGTCGGCGTCGTGGAGTTCGTGCGCGATGCGCTCGCCTCGGCCACGATCTGGGCTGTGCCTGGCTGCTTCGTGACCGCGTCGGTGCTCGGAGCCGCCCCACTCGTGCGTGCGGGGGTGGTCGATCCGCGGCTCGTCGTCGTCGACGCGATCTCTGGTGTGAGCGGAGCGGGCAGTGCTCCCTCGCCTGCCACCCACTTCGTGACCGTCGCCGAAGGCGTGAAGGCGTACGGTCTCCGAGGGCACCGCCACGTGGCTGAGCTGCGCGCGCTCCTCGGGGCTGGCGTTCGTTTCACCCCGCACGTTGGCCCCTACGTGCGTGGCATCAGCGCGACCGTCACGATGTGCCTTCGCGAGCCCCTCGCCACGGAGGATGTCGTCGAGCTGCTCACCGAGGCCTACCGCGGCTCGCCGTTCGTCACGGTCCGAGAGGAGCCTGCCTCGACGAGAGAGGTGCGCGGGACGAATCGGGCGATCCTCACGCCCGTCGTCGACGGCGACACGGGGACGGTGGTGGTTGTGAGCGTGGTCGACAACCTCGGCAAGGGTGCGGCAGGGCACGCTGTCCAAGGTGCCAACGTCATGCTGGGACTCGCAGAAGACGCTGGTCTCGGGGGCGTGGGGGTGTGGCCGTGAGCGTGACGACACCACGCGGGTTCGTCGCGGCGGGACTCGCGGTCGGCATCAAGGGAGGCGGTGCGCTCGACTGCGCCTACGTCGGCAGCGCCGACGCGGAGCCCCGAGCCGCAGCAGCCGTCTTCACGCGTTCCGACACGCCGGCGGCTCCAGTGCTGGTCTCGCGCACGCACCTCGTGCGCTCGCAGGGCTGGATCCGCGGGGTCTTGCTCACGTCGGGCAACGCGAACGCGGCGACGGGACAGGAGGGCCTCGAGGCGGCCTCTCGGCTCCTTGCCCGCGTCGCCGAGCTGCTCGGTGGCGAGGCCTGCGACTACTTGATCGCGCAGACCGGTCTCATCGGCGTCCCGTTTCCCACCGCGACGGCCCTCGACGGGCTCGAGGCCCTGCCGAAGGCTCTCGACGGCGGTGCAGAGGGCGCCGCGCGCGCGGCGCGCGCCATCATGACGACCGACTCTCATCCAAAGACGGCACTCGCTGTGGGCGAGGGCTTCACGGTTGCGGGGATCGCCAAGGGGGCGGCGATGATCGCGCCCTCGATGGCGACCATGCTCGCTGTCATCACCACCGACGCCGCCGTCTCGCCTCAACGGCTCTCCGAGGGCCTCGCCGCAGCCGTCGAGGTGAGCTTCAACCGCATCACGATCGACGGCTGCATGTCGACGAACGACACGGTGGTGGCCCTCGCCTCTCGTCAGGGTGCGTCACCAGGGCACGACTTCGAGGTGGCGCTCACAGCGGTGGCCCAGGACCTCGCGCGCCAGATCGTCGGTGACGCCGAGGGTGGATCACGGCTCGGCGTCATCGACGTCGTCGAGGCGCTCGACGAGGCCGAAGCGCTCGCCGTCGCGCGGCGCATCGCTGAGTCGCTCCTCGTCAAGGCCTCGCTGCTCGGGGGTGACCCGTACTGGGGTCGCGTGCTCGCCGAGGTGGGGGCGGCTCAGCGGGGCGTCGACCCCAGGGGCGTCTCTATCTGGTACCAAGACTTCCTGGTCTGTCGCGGCGGCGAGGACGCGAGGCGAGGGTGGACCCCACAGGAGCACGAGCGGCTCGCTGCGGCGATGCGGGAGCGAGAGGTCCGCATTCGGGTTGCCATCGGACGAGGGGACGCGGCCGCACGTATCCTCACGAGCGACCTCGGCCCTGGCTACCTCGAAGAGAACCGGAGGACGTCGTGATCGAGCTCGATCCCGCGCTGCGAGCGCCGGTGCTCATCGAGGCGCTGCCCTACATCCAGCGCTTCGCCGGCCACACCGTGGTGGTCAAGTACGGCGGCAACGTCCTTGGCGACGAGGCGGCGTCGCTCCAGAGCCTCGCCGAGGACCTCGTGCTGCTCTCGCACGTCGGGATTCGCCCGGTTGTGGTTCACGGCGGAGGCCCCCAGATCGACGAGCTTGCTCGGCGGCTCGGCGTGCCGATCGAGCGGCGCGACGGTCTTCGCGTCACCGACGCCGCGATGCTCGAGGTCGTCCGGCTCGGACTGCTCGGGGTCGTCAACCCGAGCATCGTCCGTGCGCTCAACCGAGTGGGCGGTAGGACGCGGTCGGTCGGCCTCTCAGGCCTCGACGGCGGGCTCGCCACTGCGAGGCAGCTCGACGCCGCACTCGGCCGCGTCGGCGAGGTCACGGCCATCGATCCGACCGTGATCACGGCGGTGCTCGAGCGCGCGATGATACCGGTCGTGGCTTCGATCGCCGCGGGCGACGACGGCGGTGAGCTCAACGTCAACGCCGACCACTTCGCCGCGGCGCTCGCAGGCGCGCTCGGCGCGACGAAGCTCGTCTTCCTCTCGAACGTCCCCGGCATCCTCGCTGATCCGACGCGGGGCGACTCGCTCATCTCCGAGGTCGAGCTCGCGGAGCTCGATGAGCTCCTCGAAGCCGGCGTCCTCGGTGGCGGCATGGTGCCAAAGGTTCACGCCGCCCGCGAGGCTCTCGCGCGCGGGGTCTGTGAGGTGCACGTGCTCGATGGACGCGCTCCTCACGCGCTGCTCGTCGAGCTCTTCTCGGACGCTGGCGTCGGGACGATGGTGAGAGGGTCGCGGTGAGCGCGGTCAGGCTGCTTGGCGTCTACGGTGAGCCGCGCCGGCGTTTCGTCGCCGGCGAGGGGGTGTGGCTCGTCGACGAGGACGGGCGGCGCTACGTCGATCTGCTCGCCGGCATCGCGGCGGTGTCGCTCGGTCACGCGCACCCGGCCGTGAGCGCAGCGATCGCGGCGCAGGCCGGTCGCCTCGTCCAGGTGTCGAACTTCTTCACCTGCGACCTGCTCGATCCCGCCCTCGCGGCGCTCGCACACCCGCTGGCTTCGCTCGGGGACGTGGCGGTCTTCTTCGCCAACTCGGGCGCAGAGGCGAACGAAGCCGCCTTCAAGCTCGTTCGTCGGGCTCGCGCTCCGCGGACCCAGATGGTGGCGCTCGTGCCCTCGTTCCACGGCCGCACCTTCGGTGCGCTGTCGCTCACTGGGCAGGTTGCCAAGCGTGAGCCGTTCGCCCCTCTCGTCGGTGACGTGGTCTTCGTCGAGGCGACGGACGCCCGCGCCGTGCGCGACGCGGTGGCAGCACCGGCGACCGCGGGTGTCATCGTCGAGCCGATCGCAGGGGAGTCGGGCGTCAGGGTTCTGGATCCAGAGGTCGTCCGGGCGCTCGAGGAGGGGCGGCAGGCCTCGGGTGCGCTCCTCATCGCTGACGAGGTCCAAGCCGGCCTCGGTCGCGCCGGCGCGTGGCTTGCCTCCGAGATCGTCGGGTTGCGTCCAGACATCGTCACGCTCGCAAAGGCGCTCGGCAACGGCTACCCGGTGGGCGCGATGGTGGTGCGAGAGGCGTGGGCCTCGGCGCTGAGGCCCGGCGACCACGGGTCGACCTGCGGCGGCAACCCGCTCGCGCTCGCGGTGGTCCGCGCCGTCGTCGAGACGATGGTCGAGCTTGACGTCCCGCGCCGAGCACGCGAACGTGGGAGTGAGGCTCGTCGGCTCGCGGCGGCGCTGCCGGGGGTCGTCGGCGTCTCTGGCCAGGGCCTCATGCTCGGCGTCGAGCTCGACGCGCCGATCGCCGACGCGGTCGTCGAGCAAGCCCTCGATGAGGGCGTCGTCGTCAACGCGACCGGCCCGACTCGGCTACGGATCGTTCCACCGCTCGTCATCAGCACCGAGGAGCTCGAGCTCGGGTTCTCTGGTCTCGAACGTGCGCTGCGCTGGGTGCGAGGGAGGTCGTGATGGAGAAGACGCCCCACCGAGTGGTCGGCGACGTCGACGACCTCGACCCGACGGACCTGAGGCGCCTCGTCACCGAGCACGCCGACGTCGAGCCGGTCTTAGCGGGACAGAGCGTGGCTGGGGTGTTCGAGCACCCGAGCATGCGCACGCGGTCGGCCTTCGCAGTCGCCGCGGCCGCCCTCGGTGCGACGCCTGTGTTCCTCACCGCTGACGAGGTCGGAGTCGACGTGCGGGAACCAGCCGGCGACATCGCCGAGGTGCTCGTGCGCCACCACGCGCTGGTCGGGGCACGGCTGCGTCGGCACGAGAGCTTTCGGGTGATGGCCGGGCGAGCGCTCGCCCACGGGCGACCGATCGTGAACCTCCTCACCGACCGAGCGCACCCCACCCAGGCGCTCGCTGACGCCATCACCGTCTACGAGGCGCTCGGTACGACTGAGGGCGTCGTCGCAGCCTGGGTTGGCGATGCGAACAACGTCGCGCGGTCCTTTGCCAAGGCGATGCTCGCACTCGGGGCTGAGCTTCGTATCGCGACGCCGCCGGCGCACCGATTCGCAGCGCACGACGTCGCCGAGATCCGTGCCTACGGTGAGCGCGCGAGCGCGGATCCGCGGGCACTCCGCCTGGTCGAGGAGCCACGTCTCGCGGTGCGAGGAGCGCACGTGGTGGCCACCGACGTGTGGGTGTCGATGGGGGAGGAGCGCGACAAGCGCCGCGACTTCGACGGCTGGCAGGTCAACGCTGAGCTGCTCGCCGAGGCGGCGCCCGGCGTCGGCGTGCTGCACTGCCTGCCCGCACACAGAGGCGACGAGATCACAGCGGAGGTCATCGATGGGCCACACTCGTGGGTCTTTCGACAGGCTGAGCACCGCGCCACCGCAATGGTTCGACTCTGGTGGCTGCTCCTCGGTGGCGACGTCGGGCGAGTTCGTCGGCGGTGGTGAGGCAGTGGTGGCAAAGAACCAGCGTCAGTACCGAATCGCAAAGTTGATCAGCCTACAGCCCATCGTCTCGCAGCAGCAGATCGTGGAGCTCCTTGCGGCAGAGGGCATCTCAGCGACGCAGGCGACCGTCTCGCGGGACCTCGATGAGCTCGGTGCGATCAAGGTGCGAGGGCCACACGGTCAGAGCGTCTACGCCATCCCCGATCTGCCGCGCGACCAGTCTACCTCGCAGGAGTACCTGCGTCGGGTGCTCTCCGAGTGGCTCGTCGAGGTGACGGTGGCCCGGGACCTCGTGCTCGCGAAGACCCCGCCAGGGTGTGCCCACGTCGTGGCGGCCGCTCTCGACCGCGCGAAGCCAGAGGGCGTCCTTGGTACGGTGGCCGGCGATGACACCCTGCTCGTCGTGGTGGCGTCGTCGGCGTCGCCGCAGGAGGTCGCCGCGATGCTCCACCACCTCGCAGGGCTACCTGGCGATCCTGCGAGTTAGGCTGAGCGCGTCCTCGCGCTTCGTGCTCGGCCCCTCGAGCGCGCCGACAGCGCGCCCGCTCGGTGCGCGAGGCGCGCGGTGTGCGGTGACGTCTGTGGCACTGAGGAAGAGGTGAGGCGGTGGGAGATCTCGTCGTGTTGGCGTACTCCGGCGGGCTCGACACGTCGGTTGCGGTGAAGTGGCTCCAGGAGGAGCGCGGTCTCGACGTCGTCGCGCTCACGGTCGACGTCGGCCAGCAGGAGGACCTCGAGGAGGCTCGCGAGCGTGCGCTCGCGAGTGGTGCCGTCCACGCGGAGGTCGTCGACGCCCGTGACGCCTTCGCAGACGGCTTCATCGCGCGGGCGATCAAGGCGGACGCGCGCTACGAGAACCGCTACCCCCTCGTCTCGTCGCTCTCGCGCCCACTCATCGCACAGCACCTCGTCGAGGTCGCTCGACGTCACGGCGCACGGGCGGTCGCACACGGGTGCACCGGCAAGGGGAACGACCAGGTGCGTTTCGAGGTATCCCTCGCTGCCCTCGCGCCTGAGCTCGAGGTGCTCGCCCCCGTGCGCGACTGGGGGATGGATCGCGAGGCCACCATCGAGTACGGTCGCGCGCGCGGCGTGGCCTTGACGCAGTCGAAGGAGAACCCCTACTCCATCGACCAGAACCTCTGGGGCCGCGCGGTGGAGTGCGGCGAGATGGAGGATCCCTGGGCGGGGCCGCCCTCTGACGTGTGGGCGTACACGGCTGGGCGAGCCGAGTCGCTGCCCGACGTCGTCGTCATCGGCTTCGAGGCCGGCGTGCCAACCTCGCTCGACGGCGAGCAGCTGCCGCTCGCTGTCCTCGTCGATCGGCTCAACCACCTCGCCGGGTCGTGGCAGGTCGGTCGGATCGACATGGTCGAGAACCGGCGGGTTGGCATCAAGTCGCGCGAGGTCTACGAAGCCCCGGCGGCGGTCGTCCTGCTCGAGGCGCACCGTCAGCTCGAGGACCTCACCCTCGAACGGGAGCTCGCGCACACCAAGATCGAGCTGGGCCTGCGGTGGGCGACGCTCGTCTACGACGGCCTGTGGTTCTCGCCGCTCAAGCGCGCGCTCGACGCCTTCATCGACGAGGCGTCGCGTCCAGTGACGGGTGAGGTGCGGGTGCGCTTTGCCCCGAACGCGTTCTGGGTTGAAGGGCGCAGGGCGCCGACGTCGCTCTACGACTTCGAACTCGCAACCTACGCGCACGAGGACAGATTCCGCCACGCCGACGCGGCGGGGTTCGTGCGCCTCTTCGGGCTCGGCGTGCGCACCTGGGCGCTTCGACAGGGGCCTGTGCGGCCATGACGCTCTGGCAGCATCGCATGGGGGCACCACCCGCAGAGGCGCTGCTCGCCTTCACCGAGAGCCGCTCCTTCGACGAGCGCCTCTGGCGAGAGGATCTCGAGGGGTCGCGAGCCCACGTCGAAGGCCTGCACCACGCCGGCATCCTCACCGATCACGAGCTCGAGGTGCTCCAGCGAGCACTCGCGGCCGTCGAGGACGAGTTCGCCACGGCGACGTTCGTCTTTGCTCCGGCAGACGAGGACATCCACACCGCCATCGAGCGTCGCGTGACTGAGATCGCTGGAGACGTCGGCGCGAAGCTCCACACGGGTCGTTCGAGGAACGACCAGGTCGCCACCGACCTGCGGCTGTGGACTCGGCGCACGCTCGTCGAGCTCACCGAGGAGGTCGTGCGTCTCGGGGAGCTCGTGCGGGAGCTCGCAGAAGCTGCCGGGACGGCGATCATGCCTGGCTACACCCACCTCCAGCGAGCGCAGCCTGTACCCGTTGCGCACTGGCTCCTCGCCCACGCGTGGGCGCTCGAGCGCGACTGCGGGCGCTTCCTCGACGCTCTGCGCCGTGCCGACGTCTCGCCACTTGGAGCAGGGGCGCTCGCGGGTTCCACGCTGCCGCTCGATCCGAGCTGGGTCGCCGAGCGGCTCGGATTTCGCGCCCCGTTCGTCAACAGCATCGACGCCGTGAGCGATCGTGACTTCGTCGTCGAGGCGATCTTCGCCATGAGCCTGACGGGGGTGCACCTGTCTCGGCTCGCCGAAGAGATCGTCCTCTTCACCACGGAGGAGTTCCGTTTCATCAGGCTCGACGACGCCTACGCGACCGGTTCGTCGATGCTGCCTCAGAAGAAGAACCCAGACATCGCGGAGCTGGCGCGAGCCAAGGCCGGTCGCTACATCGGCGACCTCGTCACCGTCCTCACGGTGCTCAAGGGACTGCCCCTCACGTACAACCGCGACCTCCAGGAGGACAAGCAGCCGCTCTTCGACGCCGCCGACGAGCTGCGTCGCGAGCTCGTGGCGATGCGGGGCATGCTGGGGACGATGACCTTCGACTTCGACGCCATGCGTCAAGCCGCCGGTTCGGCGTACCTCCAGGCCATCGACCTCGCCGAGTTCCTCGTGCGCCGGGGCCTACCGTTTCGACGTGCGCACGCCGTCGCTGCGGGACTCGTTCGGGATTCGCTCGAGCGCCACGTGCCTCTCGGCGAGCTCGTCGCAGCTCACCCGCAGCTCGGCGAGGAGGCTCGGGCGCTCATCGAGGCCGACGAAGCCGTGCAGCGGCGGGGAGACGAGGGCATGGCGAGCTTCGCGTCGGTGCGTCGCCAGGTCGAGCTCCTCGGGGATCGCCTCGCGAGCCACCGTGAGGTCCTCGCCCACTACCGTGGACGAGCGCACCGCTAGGGTCCTCACGCTCGACGCGCACGAGGCGGCGCCTCGCCTCCTCGGGGCGACCCTGTCCACTCCAAAGGCGCGGGTGCGCCTCGTCGAGCTCGAGGCCTACGAGGGTCGCAACGATCCCGGTAGCCACGCGGCTCGGGGCGTGACGCCGCGCAACGCACCGATGTTCGCGGCGCCCGGCACGCTCTACGTCTACCTCTGCTACGGCGTCCACTGGCTCGTCAACATCGTCGTCGCGCCGAGCGGGCATCCTGGCGCCGTCCTCGTGCGCGGCGTCGAGTTCGACGACGGCACGCGCCTCAGTGGTCCTGGCCGCGTGTGTCGTGCCCTCGGCCTCGGCGCGCGAGAGAACGGTCGACGCCTCGGCGACGGCGTCGAGCCCGTCATCGGCGAGGAGCCAGAGGGCGACAAGGTGCTCTGCACCCAGCGCGTCGGGCTTCGCCACGGCACCGAGCTGCCCTGGCGGTTCGTCCTCAAGCCCGCGCCCGTTCGCCTCGACGGCGACCGCGGGGCCTAGGGCTTGAGCGTCGGACGCTGCGTCGTCGCCGACACCTGCGCCGTCGCGGCGACGTCGCGAGCGCCGAGAACGATGGCGCCGAGCACGCCGACCATGACGAGCAGGCCTCCGACGACGAGGCTCGCACTCGTGGGCTCGTCGAGGAGCGCCACACCGAGCAGCACGCCGACGAGCGGCTGGGCGAGGAGCATGGCCCCACCGGCGGCCGCGTCGACGACGCGAAAGCCCCAGTTCCAGAGCCAGAACGCGACCGCCATCCCCGCGACCGAGATGTAGGCGACCTCAGCCCAGGCGACGCTTCCCGAGGGCAGCGGGTGGGCGGCACGCAGCGCCGAGACGATAGCCAAAGGTGCGCTCGAGACGGCGCCGATGGCGGTCGATCGGGCGACGATGCTCAGGGCGCCGTAGCGCCGAGTGAGTTCGGCAGAGGAGACGGTGTAGACGGACCAGGCGAGGGCCGCCCCGCTCAACTCGAGGACGCCGATCGAGACGTGGGCACCGCCAGGGGGCCGGCCTGCGATGAGGGCGACACCGCCGACGGCGACCACGATCGCGAGGAGCCGCACGAGCGAGAGGCGCTCGCCGAGCCACACGACGCCGAGCAGTGCGATGACCACGGGTGACGACGCGGTGATGAGCGAACCGAGCGCCGCGCCGGCCACGTGGGTGCCTTCGAGCTGGAGTCCGATCGAGACCGTGAAGCCGACGACGCTCGTGAGCACGAGCCGCCACCAGTCGGCGCGCGCGAGGCGCACGCGACCTCGCCGGCGTGCAACGGGCACGAGGACGAGCGCGGCGATGAGCTCGCGCAGCTCGAGCACGACGAGTGGAGGCGTCGTGCGCATGAGCGCAGCGGTCGCGACGTACATGCCGCCCCAGATCGCCGAAGCACCGGCGAGCGCCGCGAGCCCGAGGCGGCGCGGCGTCATGCGGCGGCCTCACGTGGCGCCACGGATGCAGGCGTGATGCGTCGGAGCCCGAGCGATGCGACGCTCCCCGCGAGGACTACCCAGCACTTGCCGAGGAGTTGGCCGGGCAGCGCTGCTGCGAGCGGGATGCCCGCGAGGGTGAGGAACACCACCGAGTCGACGACGATCGCGGCGAGGCCTGCGAGGAGCATCGCCCCTGGCAAGCTGCGACGCTGGAGTGGCTGGCAGAGCGCGAAGTCGGTCGTCTCTGAGACGAGGTGCCAGCAGAGCTGAGCGCGAGGCGAGCTGAGGAGACAAACCCTGACAGGAGCGCTCCGACCACGATGGCGACGAGGCCGGCGCGGGCCCCAGCGAAGCGCTGGACGAGGTCTCGGGCGACGAAGGCGAGCGCTGCGACGTAGACGCCGGAGGGAGCCACGAGTCCAAAACCGACCGGCAGCGTCCGCACGCCTGGCCCTGGCACCCCGACGTGCGTGAGCATCCAGTTCGCGGCGACGATGGAGCCGACGTAGAAGAGGGCCCCGAGGGTAGCGAGGCCTCGCCGACTCACCATGTCGGTCGGTCTCGCGGGCTCGAGCGTTCGACGAGGGCGGCGAGCTCGGCGGCGTCGAGACCAGGTGCGACGACCTCTCGCACGGGCCAGATCGCGATGCCACCTCGAGGGCGAAAGCGGCCGAGCACGCGCACGTAGTGCGGCTCGAGGACGGTGGCGAGGTGCTCTGCGATCTGGGCGACGCACGCCTCGTGGAAGGCCCCGTGGTTGCGGTAGCGCATGAGGTAGAGCTTGAGACTCTTCGACTCCACGCAGCGCTCGCGAGGGACGTACGAGATGTCGATCGTTCCGTAGTCGGGCTGGCCCGTCACGGGGCACAAGCTCGTGAACTCGAGCGCGTAGAGGTTGACGACGAGCCCAGAGCGTGGGGTCGGCGTCGGGAACGTCTCGAGGACCCTCGGATCGGGCTCGTCGTAGCGGTAGGAGGTCTCGTGGCGAGAGAGCGCTCGAAGCTCGAGGTTGTCGTGCACGCAACCAGCCTACGGCGTCGCCGTCGCCACCCGCACTGGCTGCGCTGCGTCTGTGCGGTAGACTATGGGGTGCCGTCAACTAAGGGAGCATGGCGTCATGGCGATCGAGACCATCACGAAAGACTGCACCGCGCTGACGGATGAGGAGCTCCGCGCGCTCGCGGGGCTCGCCGAGGCACACGGGGTGACCTTCGCGGACGGCTTCCTCGCTGCCGAGCGCGACGCCTGGGTGCTCTGCGCCCTCGCCTCCGAGGATGAGCGCATCGTCGGTGGCATGCTCTTTACGTTGGAGCGTATCGGCGGCACGCCGAGCGTGCTCATCGATCTCGTGGTGACCACGCCGAAGGAGCTCGAGGAGCTCACCCTCGCGAGCCTGCTGCACGAGGCCTACGAGCGTGCGCTCCTCGCGTTTCCCGACGAGGACGTGCTCGTCGCGGCCAAGCTCGGCACGTCGGCCGGCTACGACCTGTTCGCAGGGCTCAACGACGTCGTCCCTCGCCCAGGCCATCGTCCGACGGGTGAGGAGCGCGCGTGGTCGCGCCGTCTCGCGAAGCGCTTCGGCCTCGACGGCGCACTCGACGACCGCACCTCGGGCGCTGTGGCGGGCTCGCGGCCTATCGGCTTCGTGGTGTACCGGCTCGCCGACGCTGCACCGTCCGCCTACGACGAGGTGTTCTCGTGCTGCAAGGAGGGGGCGGCGGACGTCCTCATCGTCTTTGGCTGGGCGATGGCCGAAGGGCTCGCCGATGGGAGCCTGCCGCCGCTGCCGAGCGCGTAGGTGGGGCTCTTCTCGGTCGTCGAGAGCCTGGTTGAGCGTCGGCTGCGTCCCCTGGAGCTCGTCGAGGACGCGGTCGAGCGGCTTGGTGCCGCCGACGCATCGTTGAACTTCGTCGAGTCGCTGTGGGTTGAGCGGGCTCGGCGGCGAGCTGAGCAGCTCGAAGGCAGCGTTCCGTCGCCGTCGCAGCCACTGTGCGGCGTTCCCGTGCTCGCAAAGGCAGGCATGGAGCTGGGTCGAGGCATCGCTGGTCTCGTCGAGGACCTTGGCGCGGTCGTCGTGGGCACGGCGCGAGCCTCTGAGCGCGGTTGGCGAGCAGAGACGACCGACGGCGAGCGGGGGCCGGTGCGCAACCCGCGAGATCCGAGCCGCGGTGTCGGCGGCTCCTGTGGGGGTAGCGCGGTCGCCGTCGCGGTCGACGCGGTGCCTCTCGCCCTCGGCAACGACGCCGGTGGGTCGCTTCGCATCCCCGCGAGCTACGTCGGCCTGCCAGGCGTGTGCGTGCGCCCCTGGCGTCTTGGGGACGGGTGGCGTGTCAGCGAGGGCGTCTTTGCGCACACGCTCCAGGAGACCGCCTTCGTCCTCGACTACCTCGTGCAGCACGAGGGTCGTGCACGCTTGCTCAGCTCGTTCGCGGCCGGGGTCGTGGCTCCACGACGCCTCGGCGTCTGGTCGAGGCCGGCCGGGGGTCGCGACCTGCAGCCTCGGGTGGCGGAGGCCTTCGAGGGCGCACTCGACGTCCTCGCAGCGGCCGGAGTTGAACTCGTGGAGGTCTCGCAGCACTTCGAGGCCCCGTGGCTCGAGCTCCTCGAGGCCCGTCAGGCGCTCGAGGTCGTCGGGGCGCTCGCACGCGGCGAAGAGCTCCGGGATCCTGCGCTGCGGCGGCTCGCGGAGCGTCCACTCGAGGAGCTGCTCGCGTCGCTCGAGCCCCTCGAACGCGCCGTCGCCGACGGCCGAGCGAGGGTGCGCCGATGCCTCGATGAGGTGGATGCCGTCATCGCGCCGGTCGCACGGTGTGAGGCACCTCGAGCGCTGGATCCGATCGCGCTCGACAAGGAGCTCGGTCGGGACGCTCGCGACCCGATCGGCTTTACGTACGCGGCCAACCTCGCGGGTCTTGCCGCGGTGAGCGTGCCGCTCGTCCCGGGCCCACGGAGCCCCACCCTTGGGATCCAGGCCCTCGCCGTGCGCGAGGTCTCGGCGATCGCCGCGGCGTCGTGGCTCGCACGCCACCTCAGTCCTGAGGTCCTGTCGGCTCCGCCGGTTCCGTGGTAGCATCCGCCGAGGGAGAGGAGGTGCCACGTGAGTGAACCCTTGCCAGAGCTACCCGGCATGGTGCGCTCCGCTGAGCTCGTGCCGCCGACCCTCCCGCGGTCGGGACGGCTGCCGGTGCGCGACCTCGCCGAGTTTCGGGCGCGCTGGGAGCGCTCGGTCGCAGACGTCGGCGCCTACTGGCGCGAGGTGGCCGCCGAGCTCGAGTGGATCGACGGTTTTGAGGACGCGCCGAACCTCGAGGGATCGCTCGCGGACGGCTTCACCTTCTTCCGCGGCGCGACGATGAACGTCAGCGTCAACTGCATCGACCGACACGTCCGGCGTGAGCCGAATCGCGTCGCGCTGCACTGGATCGGCGAAGACGCTACGACGCGGCAGTGGACCTACGCTGAGCTGCTCGACGAGACGGCTCGACTCGCCGCGGCGCTCGCGGAGCTCGGAGTCGGTCGCGGCGACGTCGTGGCGATCTACCTGCCCAACCTGCTCGAGACCTTCGCGGCGGTGCACGCCTGCTTCCGCATCGGCGCCATCTACAACATCATCTTCTCCGGGTTCTCGGCTCAGGCGCTCTACGACCGGATCGTCGACACTGGGGCCAAGGTCGTCATCACGGCGGACGCGACGGTGCGCCGAGGCCGCGACGTTCCGCTCAAGGCGACGCTCGATACCGTGCTCGATCGACTGCCGTCGGTGCGCCACGTGATCGTCGTGCGCCGTCGGGGCTCGGCGGTGACGATGAGGCCGGGGCGCGACGTGTGGTGGGATGAGCTGCTCGCGGCGACGACGAGCCGTGCTGAGCCGGCTGCGATGGAGGCAAACGAGCCGGGCTTCATCATCTACACGTCGGGCACCACCGCTAAGCCTAAGGGCCTCGTCCACGCAGGCGCTGGCTTTCTCATCGGCACCTACCACAACGTCCGGTGGTCGCTTGACCTCGGTCCCGAAGACGTCTACTGGTGTACCGCCGACGCCGGGTGGCTGACCTTCCCGATCTTCGAGCTCGTCGGTGGCCTTGCGCACGGCGCCACGATGGTGGTCTACGAGGGTGCGCTCGACTACCCCGCCCCCGATCGTGCCTACGAGATCATCGAGCGACTCGGAGTGACGAAGCTCTTCACGGCGCCGACGTTCCTGCGTATGCTCGCACGAGCTGGGGCGTCGTGGGCTGAGCGGCACGACCTCAGCTCGCTGCGGCTCATCGCGCTCGTTGGCGAACCGCTCGACGCTACGACGTGGAGGTGGGTGCGGTCGCACGTCGGCGACGGCTCCGTCGAGATCAACAACACCTACGGTCAGTCGGAGACCGGCTCGGCGTGGGCCTCGAGCGCCGTCGGCGTGACACCCGCGAAGCCCGGGTCCTGTGGTATGGCGTTGCCGGGCCACCGCTTCGAGATCGTGGACGACGAGGGGAGCCCTCTCGGTCGCGATCGCGTTGGGTACCTCCTGCTCACCGCGCCGTTTCCGACCTTGGCGCGGACGATCTGGGGCGAGCCCGAGCGCTACCGGGCACAGTACTTCACGCGCTTTGGTCGGGATCGCTACGACACCGCGGACGCGGCGCTCCTCGACGCTGACGACCACATCTGGGTGGTCGGCAGGGTAGACGGCGTCATCAACGTCGCCGGCCACCGCCTCTCGACGATGGAGATGGAGAGCGCTCTCCTCCTCGAGCCAGGTGTCAGCGAGGCCGCGGTGGTCGGCGTACCAGACGCGACGAAGGGTCAGGTGCCCATCGCGTTCGTGACCCTTGCCGCCACTGCCGGGCCGGTGAGCTCAGACGACCTCGCTCGAGCGCTCGAGCGTGAGATCGGTCCGATCGCTCGTCCGCGAGCCGTCTACATCGTCTCGACCATGCCGCGGACCCGCTCGGGCAAGATCGTTCGGCGCTTGCTCGCCGAGCTCGTCGTCGAGGGGCGCGCGAGCGGTGACGTGACGGGACTCGAGGATCCCGAGGTCCTCGAGCGGCTACGGAGCGAGCTCCAGCGCCCATCGACCGAGGCGTGAGCGACCTCGTGGCGAGAGGGCGTGGGGCCGCTTAGGTGCTCGCCGTCGCGTCGACGGCGAGCGAGGCGCTCTCGAGTCGCTCGAGCCGTCCGTCGCTGACGAGCCACGCGGATCCAGCGCCCCACACGTGGAAGCTGCCCCCGGTGCCAACGAGGGCGGTGAGCTCGTCGATGCCGATGGTTCGGGTGGCTCCCGGCACGGGTGCGATGGCGTGGCCGGCGTGCCAGTGGCGCAGGCGATCGAAGTGAGGCAGGATCGCCGTGCCGGGCAGGATCCCAAGGCCCGGGGCCGCGGAGGCGGCGCGACGCCGAAGGGATCCGATCACGCCACCGAGCACCATCGCTCCGGCGGAGCATCCCGCGACGGGGACGCCCCGTGCGAGCGCTGCGACGATCGCGGCCCACAGTGGTGTGTCGCGCAGGCTCGCCGCGAGGTGCAGCGGGTCACCGCCGGAGAGGTAGATGAGGTCCGCCTCGGCGACGAGCTCGGCCCACGTCGGATCGAGCGCGTCTGCCCTCGAGCGGGCAAGAATCGGCACGGCCTCGACGCCGAGTCGGCGAGCCTGCTCACGCCCGAGCTCGACCCAGTAGCTGAAGCGCTCGTCCCCCTCTCGGCCCGCGGCGAGCGGGATCTGGACGTAGCGGCGTCCGGCTCCGATGAGCTGCGCTTCGAGTGGCGCCATCGCCTCGAGGTACTCCCCGGAGCCGACGAGCGCGAGCGTCGGCGGCTCAGCCGACACGGACGTCATCTCCGAAGACGCTGCGTAGGTGACCGATGAAGCTCGCGCTGGGCTCGAGCGTGGTGCGCGCGAGCTCGAAGCGAACGCCCTCGATGTCGAGGACTGCTCGTCGGGACCCCTCGTGCGCGTCGAACACCGCGCGCAGCTGCTCGAGCATCGCAGGGACGGCGAGGCGGCGTGGCAGGTGGATGACGACGGAGGATGCGACCTCGTTCGCGGCTGGAGAGCTCGCGAGGTCCTCGACGCGGGTGATCGAGGTAGCGACGAGTTTGCGCAGCTCATCGCGCAGGTCAAGTCGGCCGGTGACGACCACGATGGCGTCCTGGTCGAGCTTGCTGCCGTGGTCGGCCATGGTCTTTGGGAACACGACGACCTCGATGGCGGCGTGGTGGTCCTCGAGTCGCAGCGTCGCCATCTGGTCTCCGCGTCGCGTCGTGCGAACGGCGTACGCGGTGATCGCACCGACGACGGTGACCGGATCCGTCGGGGCAGCGTCTGCCTCGAGTAGCTCGCGAATCGGCGTCGCCTCGACACCGAGGTGGTCGAGGTTGACGGCGTCCATCGGGTGAGCCGAGACGTAGAGTCCGAGCATCTCACGCTCGAAGGCGAGGCGCTGCGAGGTGGACCACTCGACGTCGTCCACGTCGAGACGCAGCTCCGGATCGGTGGGGGAACCGCCGGCTGGCTCGTCGTCGAAGAGCGAGCCAAGCCCTCGCTCGCGCTGACGGCGCCGTTCCATCGCGCGCTCGAGGATCCGCTCGAGCGACTCGACGAGGCCGCGGCGGGGGTAGCCGAAGGAGTCGAAAGCCCCGGCCTTGATCAGCGACTCCATCGTGCGGCGGTTGAGCACGCTCGGGTCGACGCGCAAGAGGAAGTCGGCGACGCCCTGGAACGGCCCTCCTCGGTTGCGCTCCTCGATGATGAGGCGGACGAGCCCTTCACCCACGTTGCGGATCGCCGCGAGGCCGAAGCGGATCTGCTCGCCGTCCCTACTGCTCGTGACGGTGAAGTCGACGTCAGAGGCGTTGACGTCGGGAACGAGCACCTCGATACGGTGAGCCGCGGCGTCGGCCAGGTAGAGCGCCATCTTGTCCTTGTCGTCTCGGACGCTCGTGAGCACGGCCGCGAGGAACTGGACAGGGTAGTTGGCCTTGAGGTAGGCGGTCTGGTAGCTCACGAGCCCGTAGCCGAACGCGTGGCTCTTGTTGAACGCGTAGTCGGCAAAGGGCTCGATGATGTCGAAGAGGGTCGTGCCGAGCTCGGCGTCGTAGCCGTTGGCGACGCAGCCAGCGATGAACTTCTCGCGCTCGGCCGCGATGAGCTCACGGATCTTCTTCCCGCAGGCCTTGCGCAGGTTGTCGGCCTCCTCGAGGGAGTAACCGGCGATGTGCTGGGCGACGCGCATCACAGACTCTTGGTAGATCATGAGGCCGTAGGTCTCAGCGAGCACAGGCTCGAGGTCCGGATGGACGTACGTGACGGGCTGGCGACCGTTCTTGCGGTCCGCGTAGTCGACGTGCATGTTCGCCGCCATCGGACCTGGCCGATACAACGCGACGAGCGCAGCGACGTCCTCGAAGCGAGTCGGTGCGAGCTGACGGATGAGCTGGCGCATCGGTCCGCCTTCGAGCTGGAAGACCCCGATCGTGTCGCCCGCGCGCAGCAGCGCAAACGTCGGCTCGTCGTCGAGGGGGAGCCGATCGATGTCGAGCGTCGTGCCCCTCGTCGCCGCGATGAGCTCGAGCGCGCGTTCGATGACCGACAACGTCCGCAATCCGAGGAAGTCCATCTTGAGCAGACCGAGCTCTTCGACCCCGTGCATCTCGAACTGCGTGACGATCGGCGCCTCGCTCGGGTCCTGTCCAGGATCCGGCTTACGCTGGATGGGCAGGTAGGTCGTCAGCGGGTCGCGAGAGATCACGACGGCAGCGGCGTGGATGCCGTCTTGGCGTCGGAGCCCCTCGAGACCGCGCGCGACCTCGACGACGTGCTTGACGTCTGGGTCCGTCTCGACCATCTCTCGAAGCGCCGCAGCTTGGGCGTAGCCGTCCTCGTAGCCCGGGCGCAGCTCGAGGCAGGCCGCGAGCGGCGTGTCGCGCCCCATGACGAGCGGCGGCATCGCCTTGGCGATGCGGTCGCCGAGCGCGTAGGGGTACCCAAGGACCCTCGCGGCGTCTCGCACCGCAGCTCTGGCCTTGATGGTCGAGAACGTGACGATCTGGGCGACGTGGTCGTAGCCGTAGCGCTCCGCGGCGTAGCGGATCATCTCGCCGCGGTAGCGCTCGTCGAAGTCCATGTCGATGTCGGGCATCTGACGTCGGCCGGGGTTCAAGAACCGCTCGAAGAGCAGGTCGTAGGCGAGAGGATCGATCTGGGTGATGCCGAGGCAGTACGACACGACGCTGCCAGCGGCGCTGCCTCGCCCAGGCCCGACACGGATGCCTCGCTCACGAGCGTGGCGGATGAGATCCCACACGACGAGGAAGTAGCCAGGGAACCCCATGGATGCGATGACGTCGAGTTCGTAGCGGATGCGCTCGCGTGCCTCAGGGGGCACTGGCGCACCGTAGCGCTCTGTCG
>SIRY01000236.1 GCA_004366215.1 Actinomycetota bacterium
CTTCGTCCCAGCTCACGCGCTCCCACCGTCCAGAACCTCGAGCGCCCGCGCGACGCAGCGGGTAGAGAATGCGGTCAGGATCGGTGATCTGGTTGATCGTCGCGGGACCTTTGGCGCAGTTGCGACCGCGCGAACCGGGGTGCTCCGGGTTGCCTTCGAACTTTCGAACCTGGAGCGTCTCGCGATCCACGTAGGCGAGGAGGCCGCAGGCCGACTCGCAGTTGAAGCAGGTGGTCGGGACCAGCATCGAGTGGTGCTCGACGCGACGCGGCCACGCCCGTGAGTCGAGCTCGACCCAGTCGTCCCATCGTTCCTTCGGTGGAAAGCTCGCAAGGTCGATGCGCGAAGGGCCCTGGTAGAACGTCATACCCTGCGACTCGATGGCGTGCCGCTGGGCCCGCAGGCGCTCGCTCAGCGTCGCGAGGTGGTCGTTCGGAGCGTGCGTGGTCATCTCGTGGACCTCCTTCGTCAGGCGAGCGGAACTCGCTGTCCCGCTTGGACGTAGGCGTGCTCGAGGGGCAGGATGCAGATGAGCCCAGCGACGGCGAGGGCCATGCCAAGAGGGGTGAAGATGGCGATGACGTTGAGCGCGAGCCCGAGCCAGAAGGCTCGACCGAGGTCACCGTGCGTCATCTCCCACACGGCGAGGTGTGCCTTCGCCGTCGGGTGCGTAATGGTGATCTCGCCGACGACGAGGAGCGCGTTCAAGATGGCGAGCGCTCCCGTGACGCGCTCGAGGTACCCGACGACGTGACCCGGGTTGGTCCCAGAAGCGATGAGCACGCTGAGCGCGGCCCCGAGCAGAAGCGCCTGGATGACGAGGTGAATCGGCATGAGAGGGCTCTGCCACAGGTCACGCGCCTTGGCCTGAGCGAAGAGGAAGGCCGTGTAGAGGGCGGCGAGCGCAGCGAGCGGAATCCCAGGGATTGCGAGGATTCGCATCGCCGAGGCGTTGTTGAGGACTCCAGCAACCAGGCTGAGCGTGTCCACGGCCCCGAAGAGGAGCAACGCGTAGCCGCCGCGCACGAGCCAGCTCTGGGGTCGTCCACGCAGGAACAAGAGGTAGAAGCGCTCGGGATGCTTCAAGTCGGCGATGAGCAGCCCTCCGGTGATGGCGAGGAACCCGAGGGCGACGCCTGGTCCCCACAGCCGCACCAGCGCCGACGAGAACGGCAGCTTGCCAAGGAGCCACAGGGCGACCGGGACGAGGTAGGCGCCCGCTGCGAGTCCCTTCGTCCAGGTGTAGAGGCTCACGAGCACACCCCAGGGAGCGTGGTGCGCGACGTCGTAGGCGAGCTTGGCTTGGGCCGAGGAGTTCGGGACGTGAGCATCGGCGGGATGGCCGGAGGCGATGGTGTGCGGCCCTCGCGGGATCTGCGACCACATGTAGGTGTCGCCCGAGGGGCGCGTGGCGGCGATAGGGTCGAGCGTGGTCTGGTGGGCGCCCCGGTAGAAGAGCTTTGGCCGTGTGCCCTTCTCAGGGTTACGCACGGCAACCGGTGTTCGGTGGACGACCCGCGTCGCGCGCGCCGTGTCATCCTCGAGCTTGCCGATGAGGATGGCCTCCGTCGGACAGACGACGACGCAGGCAGGCTCGAGGCCGACGTCGAGTCGATGTGCGCAAAAGTTGCACTTCTCAGCGGAGTGGTCGTCGGGGTTGATGAAGATCGCGTCGTACGGGCACGCCGCCATGCACGCCTTGCAGCCGATGCAGATGGACTTGTCGAAGTCGACGATGCCGTCTGCGCGCTGGTACATCGCGCCCGTGGGGCATGCCGCCACGCACGGTGGGTTCGTGCACTGATTGCAGCGAGTCACTTGGAAGGCGCGGCGTACCTGGGGGAACGTCCCGACCTCGACGGCCTTGACGTAGGTTCGGGTGACGCCGAGAGGAACCTGATTTTCCGACTTGCACGCTGTCGTGCAGGCGTGGCAGCCGATGCACTTTGTCTGGTCGAGCACCTTAATCCAGGTGCCCGGACTCGAGCGCTCCTCAGTGAGCACGAATCCCCCACCCCCTGTCATCCCAGTTGACCGTCATCCAGCGGATGACGCACACCGCATACCTAAGGGGGATTCTACGTTTCTCCAGCGTGAACGTCGAACTCGAACCCGGAGGGCTCGAGTTCGGTGAACACACGGTGGCGTGCCCCTGAGCTGGGCTGATTGCGGTGCAGCCGGCGGAGCTGCCGCCGTCTCAGCACCGCGACGTAACGTCAGCGAGCGCCCTATTTCGGGGATAGTCAGCCTATGACGTGGGTGATGATCCTGAACTCAGTGCCGGAGGGTATCGGAGCGTACCGTCCTGCTGCAGAAGGCGCACCCCACCGTCGTGCGGTCACCTAGCAGTCGGTAGAGCGGGCAGAAGCCGGTCAGGCCGGTGACGAACATGACAGCAGCGAGGACGTAGAACACCACGCTCGCAGCTGTGCCGTTGCCAACCATGACGCCAAGTGCCCAGAACACCGGTGTTGCGACCACGACTCGCAGCGCTCGATCCCACACTCCCATGTTGTGACGCATCGTGCTACCTCCATCGTCGTTACAGTTCAACGGCCCGACCCGCTCGAGTCAGGCCCGCTGCAGCGTCGAGGCGACTTCGGTCCCGAGAGAAGAGGACTTTGGTCCGGGACCGCAGTGCGACCATGGCCCCGATCCCGCTGAGGATCAGCGAGACCACGCTCGCGAGGAGTCCGACGTCAAAGTCTGGTCCGCGGTACGTCAGCTCGACGTTGACCCTCCCTCGTGGAATCCTGAAGCTGACCTCGTCCGAGGGCGTGGGGTGGATCGACGCCGCACGCCCGTCGACGGTGCCTTGCCAGCCGGGCGCCCAGGCCATAGAGAGGGCGACCTGCGTCGCGCGGGCACTGACGAGGACTGCGCGGACCGAACCGGTCGGGTCCTGCGAGAGGCGACGTACCCTCACGTCGGCGCTCGAGGTCAGCCAGGATGCGGCCTGCTCACGGTAGAGGAAGTCGAGGGATGCGCCCACGCTTGAGACCTCTGACCACGCCGTTGGTCGGAGCACCGCATCGAGGGGACCTCCAAGGAGGTACCACTGCTGTCCACCGTGGACGAGCACGCGTACGCCGGTCTTGCGGTGTGTCGAGGCGTCGACGCGAAGCGTGACGACCGTCGCACGACCTCGAAGCGCGAGATTGAGGTGTGCCGTGTTGCGGCGCTCGAGAGTCAGCGTGCGGCCG
>SIRY01000237.1 GCA_004366215.1 Actinomycetota bacterium
CCGTCGTCGGCGCCGCTGAGATCTGGCAGTACTGGTCGGCGACGTTCGACTTCCACGGAGAAGCCCTCAAGGGGCTCCTTGGCTCGTGACCTACGCGACGCTTGAGCGACGGCACTACAAGGCCGGCCTCGTCGTCGCGGTGCTGCTCGCGCTGACCGGTGATACGGGCGAGCTCGTGCTCGCGACGGTCGGGCTCGCACTGATCCTCCGAAAGCGGCTCCGGCTCGGGCTACTCATTGTCGTCGTCGCAGGCGCTGCGCTCGTCGTCCCGGGGCTGTTCGGCCCTCACGCTCTTGGCACCTCGTTGCCAGGGATCTACGGGCGTCTCGGACAAGGAGCCTCGAGTCCGCTCGGCGTCCTTGCGAACATCGTCAGGTACCCGGGGCTCGCCGTTGCCCGACTCGAGCACCACCTGCCGGACCTCTAGGCGCTCGTCGCTGCGGCTGGGCTGGTTGGGGTCGCCTCAGCCGAGGGCGTCGCGGCGCTCGTTGTCTTTGTCCCGGCGGTTGTGCTCGCGATCACGTTCTTCGCGTATGCGGGCATGTTTCAATCGGTTCCCTTCACCGACTTCCTCATCCTCGGCATCGGACCTGCACTTGGACGGCTCATGCAGCTGCGCAGGCCGCAGCTCGGCGCTGCGGTTGCTGCGACGTCAGCGCTCTGGTCGTTTGGATGGCTAGGCGTCTTTGGGCCAAGGTTGGTTGCCGACGTCGCGAACCTTGGGGGTGGCGGAGCCGCGGCAGGACGCTCGTTGTGGGCCCAGCGCATCCCGTCGGACGGCCAGATCGTGTCGGCTAACGGAAACGCAGGGATTCCCGGGGTCAATCACGCCTTGGCTGAGTCGGTGCAGGCCTGTGGTTCGACGATCGTGAAGCTTCAAGCTCACGACGTAAACGTTGTTGTCGCACCGGCCACAGGGGTGCGGTACTGTGGAGCTTTCGACCTGAGTGAGACGCTTGCTCAGGCAGCTCGTTGCCAGGAGCTGCCCTCTCCGTGCTCCCGGGTGGCGTGGCTGGGTCCATTGGAAGGCGGCTTCAAAGGGTTCCCTACTGCGCCTGACGTAGCCAGAGCTCGTATCAGGACGTCTTCTGAGCATCTCTACCCGCGATGGTGGGATCGTCGATAAGAACGGCGCGGCTGTCGACGTGCTCACGCCTGGAGGCACGTCGTTTGAGGGAGCGGTGGCGACCCTTCCGCCCAACATCGATGCGATGGCCGTCGTGCGCCTGTTGGTGCACGGCAGGGCGGCGGTTCAAGTGTGGGACGTTCCCCGCGATGAGCTGCTCGTCAACCAAGACCTGACGTCATTGCCTGCGATGGAGCAGCTTGTCGTTCGATTCAAGACGCCTGGTTACGTTCTCCCGAGCAGGAATTTTTCCGACGGCGAGTTCCCTTGTGTGACGCGATTTCAGAGTCCCCCCACCTGGACGCGTTCGAGCTGCGGATCGAGGTCGCGCCTCACTCGACGGTCGCACTCGAAGGTGTGTGGATGGGTCCTTCGAGCGAAGGGTCAGAGCTCTTCGCGGCATCGAGGGCGCAAGGGGTGACGAGCATTCCGTAGGAGTGCTCGAGCGCGTCGGGTAGGCGAGGAGCGCGGTTTAGGGGCGCCCGGCACCCGTGTGCCTTGGCGAGAGCGCTAGGACTGCGATGCAGACCTGCCCGAAAGAGCTTCTTGGAGCTCCGCCTCGGTCGTCGAGTCGAGGCTCGAGCGTAGCACGGTGCCGCCGTAGCGCGATAGGGCAGCGATGACCTTGTCGCTCGGGACGTGCTCGACCAAGAGGAACAGCGCCGATGTTCCTGGCTGGAGGAGGTCTCGTACTCGCGTCGCGAAGTCGCGATTGACGAGCGCTCGGTCGATGAGGCCGGCGATACCGCCGAGGGCAGCGCCGAACGCGACGCCGAGGAGAGGCACGAAGAAGAGAAAGCCGAAGAGGAGCCCCCAGAACATCCCCCAGGTCGTCGCAGCTCCGACGACGTGGTGGTTCGTCTGCGCGTGGAACCTGCCATCGCGGTCGCGGCTAATGACCGCGATGGCGTCAGGCTGGATGAGCAGATCCTCGGCGAGCTGCTCGACGGTCGCAGCTGCCTCGGCTGCCGTCTGCTCGTCGTCGTAGCCGATTACGAGGAGCTCTGACATGGCTACTCCTTTCTCCGGTCCCTAGCGTAGGCTTGAGCCCGGCGCTTCGAGCTCGTTGGCTCTCCTGCGCGGCCTCTGGAGGGGCTAGTCTCGAGCGCTGATGACGACCGAGGCGGGTTCGGCTGGCCTGCGAGACGTGACGCGCTTCCGCCAACGCATCCCGCGGCCGACCCTTCGGTATCCACTGACCTGGCCTCATCGAGCGATCGTCGAGCGCGCGCGTCGCGCCGCGGCCTCCGACTGGTCCGTCCGTCCGCTGAACCCGACGTCCCACCCTGACGCGAGTGTCCTGCTCGCACTCCGCGACGATCCCCGTGCGGGGGTTGAGGTGCTCGTGACGCGCCGGTCGTCGTCTCTTCGACACCACGCTGGCGAGATCGCGTTTCCGGGCGGAGCGCGCCAACCGGGCGAGGACGCGGTCACGGCGGCCGTTCGCGAAGCCCACGAAGAGCGTGGTCTAGACCCAGAGGCCGGTCGCGTCCTTGGGTCGCTCGGGATCACGTCCGTGAGAGCGCGTGGGATCTCGGTCGAGGCGCTCGTAGGCACGGTCAGCCGCGAGGTGAGCGTGCAGCCCGACCAGAGCGAGGTAGAAGCTGTCGCTTGGGTGCCTCTCGTGGAGCTCGTTCACCCTGAGCGGACGTGGAGTGAGCTGTGGTTCGACGTGCGGGGTGGATGGGCGACGATGTGGTTCTTCGATCTCGGTGAGGATGTCCTCTGGGGTGCGAGCGCGAGGATGCTCGCCCGTCTCCTCGTGAGCTAGGCGGACCTCACCTAGCGTGGCATGGCTCTGCCTCAGGAGCGAGGTGCCACGAAGAGGGTCTGGAGGACTGCGCCGAAGACGCCCTGTTCGTCGAGCAACGTTGCTCGGCAGAGTCCGACGCCGTCACCATCGATGATGGATCGGGCTGACACCGCGACCGTCGTCGAGCACGGTTCCCTCACGAAGTTGACGTGGATATTCGGCGGGATGAAGAGCCAGTCCTCGATCGGTAGCACGGTCGAGATGCCGTTCGCCACGTCGGCGACGAGCGCAGCCGCTTCGAGCGGCGTCATGGGACCCTCGTCGACGAGGCCGATACGCGGGGTAGCCCAGACGGTGGCCGGACCTGGTCTCTGAAATGAGCCGTCGACGAAGCGCCACTCGATGGCTGCGCCGTAGGGAAAGGCGTCCATGATCGGATCGGTCGTGCCGCTCGAGGGTGGCGGCAGCGGAGGTGCGAGGGGATGCTCCTCGACCCGTGCGGGGTCGGTACGCATGAACCAGCCGCAGGCTTCGAGGACGACGCGACCACCTGCGGAGGCGCGAACGCGAGCGAGCTTGACCCGGCGGCCATCCCGAGCGAGGTCGCGCTCGAGGTGCAGGGCGACAAGCGGTACCGGTCCGAGCAGGTTGACGTCGAGTGAGCTCAGGCGCCACGTCGGCTCGGCGACGACGCGTCGCAGCTCGTGGACCGCAAGTGCGCTGGGCGGTCCACCGTGGGTTGCTCGCGGGTCCCAAGGGCCGGTGGCGTGGTACGTTGGCTCGACGGTGTGGTCGTCGAGGACTCGGAAGAACTGCTGCTCAGGCACGGCTCGAGCCTACGAGGACTCGTCCAGTGGTGGTTCGATCACGACAGGCTGGTACCTACCCAGAGGCCGAAGCCCGCGAGCACGGTGCCACCGGCGACGGTGCCGAGCGCGTTGCCGACTGCAGCGAGCCGCGCGCCTCGGCGCCACAAGTAGGTCGACTCCAACGCGAGGGTCGAGAACGTGGTGTAGGCGCCGAGGAATCCACCGCCGACCACCTCGAGTGTTGCGGCGCTGACCACCGCGTGGAGCGCGAGGCCACTCACGAGGCCGAGCCCGAGTGAGCCCGTGAGGTTGATCAGGAGCGTTCCGACGGGGAACGAACTCCACGGCAGGAGGCGGCTCATCACGAGGCGATCGAGGCCCCACCGGGCGATCGCCCCGAGGGCCCCCGCGAGGGCGATCCCCAGCCAGCTCACCGGCGCCCCTCAGGTCCGAGTCGGCGAAGCTCAGCAGGCATCTCGACCGCGAGCGCGTGGACACCGTCGAGGTCCAGCTGGTCAAGGAGAGCATGGAGGCGTTCAGCACGCTCTGCGATCACGATGGCGATGCCCTCATCCTCGCCGAGCGAGAGCAAAGACGCGCGACGGAGCTGGAGGTGCTCGCCGAAGCCCTCGACCGCGCGGAACGCCGTCGCGCCGGCGATGTGGAGCTCCATCGCCCGGCGCATCACGTGGTCGACGACACTTCGATGGCCGATGCGATCGGTCTCATTGACGAACAGGATGATGCAGCGCTCGTGATCATCCATCGCAGACCTCCTCCTCGACGACGCGTGTTCGCTGCCCTCGCGCGCGGCGCGTCCGCTGACGCGCGAGGACGAGCGCGAGGAGCCCTGCTCGTGCTGCGACGAGCGCGGCAACCCCTGCACTGAGCGTGACGAGGGCGTACGTGACCGCACTGAGCAGGCGATGCTGCTCGACGGTCTCAGCGAGGACGAGCGCGAGCGACGAGAGGGTCGTGAGCCCGCCGCAGAAGCCGGTCGCGACGAGGAGTCGCAGACGTTGCGCCGAGTCTGGCGCGAGCCGCTCGGTCGCGCCGACGACGAGGCCGATGATGAGGGCCCCGCTGAGGTTGGCGGCGAAAACGCCCCCCGCGAACCCAGGACCTGCCCCGAGGTGGTTCTCGAGCCAGACACGCACAATCGAGCCGAGCGCGCCTCCAAGGCTGATGAGCCCGAGGTGCTGGATTGTCCGCACGCGCGGTCCCCTCATGGGAGCGACGCCTCGAGTCCCGCGAGCTCTCGGTCGAGCCGCTGAAGCTCATCGGTGCGCTCGGGAGGCGGCTCAGTTCCCTCGCTCACGAGCTCGCGAGCGACGAGGAGCGCTGCGATGGCTCGCCGAGGGTCGAGCGGTGCTGGCGTAACGAGGGCTGTCGCGCTCGTGCGCAGAGGATAGGCGGCCTCTTGAGGCAGGCGCGCCGTCGCGGTGGGGTCGAGGATGCTCACCGCGTTCGGTGCGGTCGCGTTGATGAGGAACTGCATGCACCCGACGGTTTGGGCGCAGGTGCTCGTCGTTCGAGCATGGAAGTCGCTCGGCACGATGCCGAGCGACTGCGCGAGCCACACCGCGCGGGCTCCACCGCGAGCGAGGGGGGCGACGCTGACGGGTATCGGCGGCAGCGCTCGTGAGGGATTGAGGTGGGCAATGGGGGCAGCGTCCCACACGCTGATGCGGCCGGTCATGAGGTCACGCAGCACCGCGGTGCTCAGGACGAGGCCGCTCGTCGAGCCGAGGTTGACGGTGACCGTGAGTTCGGCTGGAGCGTAGGGCCACGACGTGACGTCGGCTTGCTGCACGATGGTGGGGCTCGGTGCGACGCTGGTCACCACGAGAGGAGGGGGCGTGCTAAGGAGCAGGGTTGGAAGGGAGGGCAGCGCCACGGTCGTGACGTGGACCCGCAAGGTCGCGACGAGGTGGTGGACGTTGGTGATCGCAGCGCGCAGCGCAGGCAGGGCATCCTCGTCAGCTCCCACCGTGAGCGCCAGGCCGCGCACGGCTGAGGCGGCATCTAGCAGCAGGTGAGACGTCGCGCGCTGGGTCGGGGCCGGACTGGATCCACAGTCAGCGAGGACGAGCGTCACCGCCAGCGTGGTGAGGATCCTGGCTCCTCGCCGCCTGTCCATCGCGCACCTGCCTCGAGCACTCCTAGACTGAGGGAAGTCTACGGAGCACCGAAGCGTCACTTGGCGCTGTTCTGTCGTGCACGCCTGGTGGGAGGAGGATCATCGTGGCCGAGATCGAGATCGGACTGGGCAAGTCGGGTCGACGGGCGTACGGGTTCGATGACATCGCCATCGTCCCGTCTCGTCGGACGCGGGATCCTGAGGACGTGGACATCTCGTGGGAGATTGACGCGTTTCGCTTCGAACTGCCGATGATGGCGTCAGCCATGGATGGCGTGGTCTCGCCAGCGACGGCGATTGAGATCGGCCGCCTCGGGGGCCTCGGCGTGCTGAACCTCGAAGGGCTCTGGACGCGCTACGAGGACCCAGAGCCGATCTTCGCGGAGATCGCCCAGCTGCCCACCGAGAAGGCGACCGCGCGGATGCAGGAGCTCTACGCAGAGCCGATCAAGCCTTCGCTCGTGACGGAGCGCATCCGCGAGATCAAGGCTGCCGGCGTCGTCGCTGCTGCCTCGGTGACGCCGCAGCGAACTGAGGAGTTGATCGGCCCAATTCTGAGAGGCGAGCTCGACATCCTCGTCATCCAAGGCACCGTCGTCTCCGCTGAGCACGTCTCGAAGACGCAGGAGCCGCTCAACCTCAAGCGCTTCATCCGTGAGCTCGAGATCCCAGTGATCGTCGGAGGGTCGGCGTCGTACCAGTCGACGCTCCACCTCATGCGCACGGGTGCGGTCGGCGTGCTCGTCGGCGTCGGCCCAGGGCACGCGTGTACAACCCGTGCGGTGCTCGGCATCGGCGTCCCACAGGCGACGGCGATCGCCGACGCGGCCGCGGCGCGGATGCGTCACCTCGACGAGACCGGTGTCTACGTCCACGTGATCGCTGATGGCGGCATGTCGAAGGGCGGCGACATCGCCAAGGCGATCGCGGTGGGAGCGGACGCGGTGATGATCGGCTCTCCCCTGGCAGCCGCGTTCGAGGCGCCTGGGCGTGGGTTCCACTGGGGCATGGCGACGTTCCATCCCACCCTGCCCCGCGGCACCCGAGTTCGCACGGAGCCACGAGGGTCGCTCAAGGAGATCCTCGTAGGGCCTGCCCACGAGAACGACGGTCGACTGAACCTCTTCGGTGCGCTGCGGACCTCGATGGCCACGTGTGGCTACGAGTCGATCAAGGAGTTCCAAAAGGCCGAGGTGATGGTGGCGCCTGCGTTGCAGACCGAGGGCAAGGCGCTCCAGCGTGAGCAGCACGTCGGTCAGGGTCGCTAGTGCGCCACCCTGACGACCAACTCGTGCTCGTCGTTGAGTTTCGGGCGCAGTACGCCCAG
>SIRY01000238.1 GCA_004366215.1 Actinomycetota bacterium
GTGTCACACACGTTCACGCGCGACACGCTCGATCCGGTGGCGCGCTTCCACAGACGCATCGACAAGGAGATGGTCCAACTAGTCGCTGCCGAAGCGACGCCTGCTCTGGCGTACATCTGCGGCCCCCCTGCGCTCGTGGACGACGTCGAGCGCACCCTGATCGAGCAGGGGCTCGATGAGCACCGCATCAAGACCGAGAAGTACGACTAGCGAGCGTCGCCTTCGGCAGCTCGTGGCTTCCCAGCTCGCCGACGGTGGCGTCGTCGCGGCAGGGTGGGCTCCGCGGGGAGCGAAGGCGTGGCGAGACGCCACCTGGGCGTACCGAGCTCGCGCCACCGGATGGATCGGGCATCCTCGATTCACGTTCCGCAGGCCGTTTCGGGCCGTCGATCCGTTCGCAGCGTTTCCGTGGGCCACGGGCGCGATCGTGGCAGCGTACCCAGCGCAGCCGACCCGTCCGCAGCCGGGGACGCTCGGCGTTGCAGGTTACGCACGCGCACGCGCGACCAGCACGCTGCGCCAGCTCCTCGAGGACGTTCGGCAGCTGCTTCGCCACCACGGAGCTCGAGCAGCGGTGGTCGTCGATAGTAACGTCGCCTTCGACAGGGCCCTCGCGCGCTTTGCGCACCTCGGTTGGGTTGGACGCCACTCCCTCGTCATGGTGCCGCGCGTCGGCGGTGCGGTCGTGATCGGCTCGCTCTTCGTCGACGCAGAGCTCGATGTCCGCCTGGGTCGAGCACCGCGAGGGGACCCGTGCCGGCACTGTCGACGGTGCGTCGAGGCGTGTCCGACGGGCGCCCTCGAAGACGGCGTGCTCGTGGTGGAGCGGTGCCGGTCGTGGCGCCAGCAGGAGCCTCGGCTCAGTGCCCAGTGGCGCGCGAGCTGGGGGCCCTGGCTCTACGGGTGTGACGAGTGCCTGCTCGCCTGTCCGCTCTCTGCACGCCTTGCTAGGGAGGACGGAGTGTCGCTCACCACGGTCCTCAGCGCGTCCGACGAGGAACTGTGGAGTCTTGCTCGCGACTGGTACGTGCCGCAACGATCGCTCGGCTGGGTTCGCCGCAACGCGCTCGTCGCGGCTCGCTCGCTCGGGCGCCTGAGCAGCGAGGATGCGCGGACGCTCGCGTCGGCACTGAGGAGCACTGACCGGCCGGTGCGAGCGGAGGCGGTACGCTTCTGGCTCCGACAGCGGAGGTGGGGAGGCAGGTCTGCGACACGTCTTGGTGACGAACGACTTTCCCCCCAAGGTAGGAGGAATCCAGCAATACCTTGGCGAGCTCTATCGGCGACTCGATCCGAACAGCTTCGCCGTCGTCACCACGCAGTGGCCGGGCAGCGAAACGTTTGACCGAGAGCTCGGGGCACTCGTTGTCCGACGATCGCAGCGCCTGCTGCCGTCGCCCGCGCTCGTTCAGCTCGTGCACTCGGTAGCTGCGGAGATCGGCGCAGACCTCGTCGTGCTCGACCCTCTCTGGCCGCTCGGAGAGGTCGGGAGGCGCCTTCGGCTACCCTGGGTTGGCGTCGCCCACGGTGCGGAGTTCACCATTCCTGCTCGCCTGCCGGTCGCTCGAGCGCGAGTCGGTCGCTGCCTCCGTACCAGCGCGGGTGCCATCGCCGCGGGCTCGTTCGTTGGGGCGGCGGTGGCGACGCTTGCGCCCTCGCTGCCGGTAGCGGTGGTGCCCCCCGGTGTGGACGTGGAGGTGTTTCGCCCGAACGCAGGCGAGCGGTCAGCGCTTCGAGCACGGCTCATGGTCGAACCGACTCGTCACCTCGTGCTCTTCGTCTCTCGACTCGTGCCACGTAAGGGCGCTCACATCGCCATCGATGCGCTCGCGCGTCTCGAGGGTGTGGAGCTCCACGTTGTCGGAGACGGCCGAGCGCGACGAGCGCTCGAGGATCGCGCGCGGCGCCGCGACGTCACCACCGTCTTTCGCGGAGCGGTCTCGGCCTCCGAGCTTGTGGAGTACTACCAGGCAGCTGACGTGTTCGTCTTTCCAGCGCCCGACCGGTGGTTCGGTTTTGAGCAGGAGGGCTTTGGTATCGTCCTCCTCGAGGCCCAGGCGTGCGGGGTGCCTGTCGTCGCCGGGCTGAGCGGCGGGACGGCCGAGGCGGTCGACCCTGAGAGTGGGACGCTCGTCGTCGGGCGTGGTCGTCGTCAGTGGGCCCGCGCCATCGAGACAGCGTTGTCTCGATGGCGAGCGCCGGCGCCTGCAGCTCGCACGTTCGTCGAGACGCGTTTCGACTACGACCAGCTCGCAGCACGCTGGACCGATGGCCTCGCGTCGCTCGCCAGACGCGGTGGTGACGCTGGGAGCAGCTATCCTCAAGACCATCATGGAGGCGACCACAGACACGCGTGAGGTGAGTGCGTCGGTCGAGGCACTCTTTGGCGTGGTCATGGATGTGGAGCGCTACCCCGAGTGGGCATCTGACATTCGCAGCGTGACTGTCCTCGAACGTGACGATCACGGTCGACCACGCCGCGTGCACTTTCGCGCCGGAGCGTTCGGTCGAAGCGCCGCCTACACGCTGTGCTACGACACGAGCGGCGCACCGTACGCGCTCGCGTGGCATCAAGAGGACGGCGATGTCACTGCGCGACTCGATGGGCGCTACCGTTTCGAGCCGCTCGGGGAGGGCGTGACCTGCGTCACCTACGAGCTCACGGCCGATCTCGTCGTCCCCCTACCGGGCTTTCTCAAGCGCCGAGCAGAGATGAAGATCGTTCGAGCCGCCCTCGACGACCTGGCCCGACGCGTGCACGAGCTCGGCGCGTCGAGCGGCACGAGCGAAGCGTCTGCTGAGAAGCGCTCGCGAGCGTGACTCGGGTCCCGGTCTCACCGGCCCGGTGCTCGACGAGTGTGGTTCGCCTGGGGAGGTAGTGCAGCTGTCTCGGCGAGGTACGCGACGACCGTGTCGAACGCGTGTCGAGGCTCGGCCAGGGTGATGCGCGCGGCGCGAGCGACGTCGGGCTGAGACGAGAACGCCGATCCGGGGATGACTCGAACGCCGCGGTGAGCTAGCTCCAAAGCGAGGTCGGTGTCGACGAGAGGCGGTACCCAGACGTTGATGCCATCGCCGTTCAACTCGACCTCGAAGAGCTCCCCGAGTCGACTCCTGCGTCGCTGGTACTCGCTGCGGGCCTGCTCGAGCCGGGGAGCCTCGCCCGGGTCGCGGAGCATGCCAGCGAGGAGGCTTTGGAGAAGCTTCGATGACCACGACGGTCCGAGGCTTCGGGCCTGCTCGAGGGCTTCACACCGGTCGGAGTGCGTGACGACGGCAGCGAGTCGTAGGTCAGGCCCGTGCGACTTCGAGAAGCTCAGCACGTACGCGGTCGTGGGGTGGAGGCCGGCCAGGGTGGCGAGCGGCTGTGCGGCGAGTAGCCCTGAGTGATCGTCCTCGATGACGAGCACATCGGGACGGCGGGCAAGCGCGTGTGCGAGAGCGTCCCGACGCCTCGGTGAGGTGGAGACGCCGGTCGGATTCTGCGCCCGCGGCTGAGTGATGAACGCTCCGAGCTCTGGGAGAGCTGCAGCGCGTTCGAGGGAGGTCGGATCGGGACCGTCGCGGTCGACTGGGATCGCGACGACGCTGAGTCCGTGGGTCTCGACGAGATCAAAGAGCGCTGGAAAGCTTGGGTCCTCGACCGCAACGCTCGTCGCGTTCGGCGCGAGGGTACCAAGGAGGAGGTCGATGGCCTCGAGTGCACCGTCGACGACGGCGAGCGCTCCGCCTCGCTCAGGGTGGAGTCCCTCAGGCAGGAGCGGCCACAAGACCTCAGCCAGGCTCTCGAGCACCGGCGGATCGGTGTAGGTGACCGGCTGGGGATGTGAGAGCGCTTTGAGGTACGCGAGCGGATTCGGCAGCAGGAGCGGATCGGGAGCGCCCGTCCCAAGGTCGTAGCGGGCGAGGGGTGTCGGCGAGCTCCGCCAGCGACGAGGTCGACGCGCGGGTGGCGAGGCGACGAACGTTCCACGACGGCCGTGTGAGCTGATGAGGCCGAGGCTCGCGAGCTGGGACCACGCAGCGGCCACTGTCGTGGGCGACACGCCGAGGTATGCAGCCAAGCGCCGCACGGGGGGCAGGCGTGTCCCTTCGGTGAGGGCTCCCGAGCGGATGAGGGTGGCGATCGCGCCGGCAACCCCTCGAACACCGCGGGTCCGCAGCGCCTGCTCGATCAGGTCGAGGACTGGATCGGACTCGGTGCGCACCATGCGCCTCATCGTAGCGCCGGTCGTGGCACGCACGAAGAAATGTCTGGCACAAAAGGAGCTTGAGTCCTGATACAGGCGGATGCTACGATGCGAGCAGTCGTGAGGACTGGCGCTGAGAGCAACGCGGGGGTGACCATGGAGCTACGAGATCGACACCGACGAGTTCTGCCGTCCTGGCTGAGCCTGTACTACG
>ML178777.1:0-2909 GCA_004366215.1 Actinomycetota bacterium
GCCCCTCGCGGACGACACGCAGCGCGCCGAGCATGTTCTCGTTGACGATATCGATGATGCCCGCTGCGGCCTCGTCGACGCTCGCGACTCCGATCTGGTCCGCGATGGCGGCGATGGCCTGCCGAGCCGCTTCGACGTCGAGGACGATCTCACCGCCGGCAAGCTCGGTCGGCAGGTAGCCAAGAACGACGTTGGCGTCAGTGACGGTCGGCTCCTGGCCTCCTTTGCCGTAGGCCACCGGGCCCGGGACCGCCCCCGCCGACTGCGGCCCTACTCGAAGTGCCCTGGTGAGCGCCGGCACGTGCGCGATGGAGCCGCCCCCCGCTCCGACGGCACGCACGTCGATCGAGGTGGCCCGCACCGTGAGGTCTCCCACGGTCGTCTGGCGTCCGATGCGCGGTTCGAGACCCCGTACGAGCGCGACGTCGGTCGAGGTGCCTCCCATGTCGAAGGTCAGGAAGTCTCGGAGCCCGACCTGTTCAGCCGCCCAGACAGCTCCGGCGACGCCGCCGGCCGGACCTGAGAGCAGGAGCGACACGGGGTGCTTGGCGGCCACCTCAGCCCGGGCGAGCCCGCCGTCACTGCGCAGGAGGTACAACCCCGCGCGCACACCCCCTCGGGTGAGCTTCTCGTCGAGGTTGGCGACGTAGCGCGTGACTCGAGGCTGGACGTAGCTGTTCGCGACAGCGGTGATCGTGCGCTCGTACTCGCGGATCTCGGGGAGCACCTCTGAGGAGATCGAGACCGGCGTCGCCGGCATCACGCGGCGCGCGATCTCAGCGATGCGGTGCTCGTGAACTGGGTTGACGTAGGCGTTGATCAGCGCGACGGTCAAGGCCTCGACCCCGGCGTCGTGGAGCTCCGTCAGCTTGGCGGCGACGTCATCCTCGTCGAGCGGCACCACGATCGAACCGCTCGCGTCGATCCGCTCCCGCGCTTCGCGGGTGTCCTCGAGCGCAGCTAGCGGCTCCGGCTTTGGCCAGATGATCCAGCCGGCGAGCCCGCCTGGAACGAATGAGCGCGCGATCTGGAGGACCTGACGAAAGCCCTGGGTCGTGATGAGTCCGACTCGCGCGCCTTTGCCCTCGAGGATGGCGTTCGTCGCGACAGTGCTGCCGTGGAGCACCGCGTCGATGTCGCGTAGCGAGATGCCAGCGGCGGCACAGGCCTTCTCGATACCGCGCAGCACGCCGATCGACTGGTCTTCGGGCGTCGACGCCGTCTTGGCTCGGTACGTCGCGCCAGTGTCCTCATCGATGAGCAGGACGTCTGTGAACGTGCCGCCAACGTCGACACCCACCCGGTAGGTCATCGCAGCCTCCTTGGCTCTGCGTCGCTCTACACCACGCCTCGGGAAGCGAGCTCCTCGAGCTCTTTCCTGCTGAGCCCGAGCAGCTCTCGGTAGACGTAGTCGTTGTGCTCGCCGAGTTTTGGTCCCACGTGTCGTAGCCTGCCCGGCGTCGCCGAGAGACGGGGTACGACGTTCTGCATCGGGAAGGATCCGAGCTCGGGGTGAACCAGCCGGACGATCGCTTCGCGTGCAGCGAAGTGTGGATCGACGAACATGTCACGAGCCCGGTAGATTCGACCGGCCGGAACACCGCTGTCGTGGAGCAGGCTCAGGAGCGCATGAGCGTCCTTCGTCGCCGTCCAGTCCGCGATGAGCGCGTCGAGCTCGGCCATGTGCGCGCCGCGAGCGCTGTGGGTCGCAAAGCGTGCGTCGTCGGCGAGTGCCGGCTGGTCCATGGCGGTCGCGAGACGTCGAAAGACGGAGTCTTGGTTGGCCGCGATGAGCACCAGCTCGCCGTCGCGCGTCGGGTAGATGTTGCTCGGCGCGACGTTCGGCAGCACGCTGCCGGTGCGCTCACGCTGGTATCCGGCGAGCTCCCACTCTGGCAGCAGCGACTCCATGAAGGCCAGGACCGCCTCGTAGATGGCCGCATCGACCACCTGACCCCGCCCGGTCCGCTCGCGGGCGTGCAGCGCGATGAGCGTGCCGAGCGCAGCGAAGGTGCCGGCGAGCGAGTCGCCGAGCGACACCCCTGCGCGCGAGGGAGGCCGGTCGGGTTCGCCGGTCACGTAGCGGATGCCGCCCATGGCTTCGCCGATCGAACCGAAACCGGCCCGAGGGGCGTAGGGACCGTCTTGGCCGAAGCCGGTGACCCGCGTGACGATGAGGCGCGGGTTGATAGCGAAGAGTTCCTCGGGCCCAAGGCCCCAGCGCTCGAGCGTTCCGGGGCGGAAGTTCTCGACGAGCACGTCAGCCGTCGCGACGAGCCGTCGTACGAGGTCTTGACCCTCCGGCGTGCGGAGGTTGCAGGTGGCGGACTTCTTGTTGCGGGCGATGATCGGCCACCACAGCGACAGGCCGTGAGGCTTCTCTCGTCCCCACACGCGCATGGGGTCGCCGGCGCGGGGATCCTCGAGCTTGATGAGCTCGGCGCCGAAGTCGGCGAGGAGCTGGCCGCAGAAGGGACCTGCGAGGAGCTGACCGAGCTCGAGCACCCGGACGTCAGCGAGCGGCAGTCTCTCCTCGTCGCTCGCCATCTACGACCTCCTTGGCACGACTCGACGGTGGACACGCCGTCACCGCGAATGATGTATGCAAGAGTACCGAAAGCGACGGGAATACGCAAGAGATTCTGGTCACAAATCGTTCGATTGCATGCAACCCGCCTGTCATACTGGATCTATGACGCGTCAGCACGTCGAGATCGTCGAGGTGGGTCCACGCGACGGACTCCAGAATGAGGCGGCGCTGCTCCCAACGCCGGTGAAGGTTGCCTACGTCGAGGCGCTCGTCGAGGCGGGTGTGCGGCGCATCGAGGCCACCAGCTTCGTGCACCCAGAGCGGGTCCCTCAGATGGCCGATGCCGAGGCGGTGCTCGAGGCGGCGCCCCGGCGCTCGG
>ML178777.1:2919-7095 GCA_004366215.1 Actinomycetota bacterium
CGTACGCTACGCAGGGCTCGTCGTCAATCGTCGCGGCTTCGAGCGGGCACGCGACGCAGGCGTCGACGAGGTCAACGTCGTCGTGGTCGCAACCGAGACCTTCTCGCAGCGCAACCAAGGCATGAGCGTCCGCGAGAGCCTCGCGACGTTCGAGAGGATCGCCGCGCTCGCCAACGAGGCTGGACTCACCGTCACTGTGACGATAGGGGCAGCGTTCGGCTGCCCGTTCGAGGGGCTCGTCGACCCGGATCGAGTGAGCGCGCTCGTCTCGCGGTGTGCGGTGAGCGGAGCGGACGAGGTCGTCCTCGCTGACACGATCGGCGTCGGCGTGCCTGCGGACGTTCGTCGCCTCGTCGACGCCGTGCGGGGGCGCTACGAGGGGCCCCTGCGCTTCCACTTCCACAACACCAGAAACGCTGGGTACGCGAACGCGCTTGAGGCGCTGGAGCTCGGCGCGGCAGCCCTCGACGCGACGACCGGCGGTATCGGTGGGTGCCCGTTCGCACCCGCTGCGACCGGTAACATCGCGACCGAAGACCTCGCGTGGATGCTCACCCGAAGTGGGTTCGAGACCGGCCTCGACATCGACGGGCTCCTTCGCGCCTCACGCTACATCGGCGCCGCGCTCGGACACGAGGTGCCGGCACTGCTCGGGCGAGCAGGCCTCTTCCCGCCACGGTAGCCGAGCGAGACTTGGATGCCGTCACCGCCGCGTCTCGGTGGCGCCTCCTCTCGGTGCTTGAATAGAGGTAGGAAGTTGGGACGCCGTGAGGCTACGACGTGGTCGCGAGACGTGGTGGCGCGCCACGCCACCACGCTAGGAGAGGGTGTCACGTATGGGCGGACCCATCGAGGGTGCAGGCGCGAGCGAGGCGTCGAAGGTCAGCGCCCCCGAGCCCGAGGGCCACGGCGATCCCCGACGAGCGATGCGGCGAGCCGTAGGCGACGGCGGCGTGCGCACGAGGCCAACCTCGTCGCAGCTCGACCGTGAGCAAGCAACCCGCGGTCGCCGTGGCGAGTCGTCGATCGGGACGCGAGCGAACGCGGTCGAACGCGTCTACCGGGCGCTACGTACGGGGATCCTCGACGGCACGTACCCCTTCGGCGCGCGCCTTGGCGAGGTCGACCTCGCCGCGGCGTTCGGCGTGAGTCGCACGCCGGTCCGCGAGGCGCTGCGACGGCTGGAGTCAGAGGGTATCGTCGAGGTCGTACCCTACCGCGGGGTGCGAGTCCGCCGGTGGAGCGCGCAGGAGATCGATGACATCTTCGACCTGCGAGCCGTGCTCGAAGGCTACGCCGCCGGACGCGCAGCCCAGCGCGCGACCGCGAGCGACGTCGCCGCGCTCGATGCGCTCTGCGACGAGATGGAGGCGCTCGCGGGCGCGGGCCCCCCGAGCGATCTCGACCACCTCGCCGCGCTAAACGGACGGCTGCACCGGCGCATCCTCGAACTCTCGGGCAACGCGCTCCTGCCGCAGCTCGTGTGGTCGATCACGCAGCTGCCGCTCGTGGTGTCGACCTTTGGCCACTACTCCGCCGACGAGCTCCGGCGCAGCATGCGTCACCACCGCGAGCTCGTCGACGCGCTGCGTGCTCACGATCCTCGCTGGGCGACCGCGGTCATGCAGGCCCACGTGCGGGCGGCGCGACGCGTGATCCTTGGCCCGCGTGAGCACGAGCCCCCGACTCGGTGAGAGCGTCGAGGCCGACTAACCTAAGTAGCTCGCCCTAGCAACCCTCGTGAGGCCGCCGTGCGACTACCGCCCAGGCGTTCAGCCTGAGGCGCTGCCGCTCGATCCAGGCTGGGAGTAGGAGCCGAGCAGCCCGGAGAGCACGCTCGGCTCGGTGAGCACCATCACCTCGCTCGAGGGCGGCGTGGTGCGCCGGCCACCGGCGTGATCGAGACACCGCCCCTTGGGAGCAGATCGACCGTCGTCGCCATCGTGACACGGAGCCCGTGGGTGCCGGTGAGGAGCTCGTGGACCTCGATGGTGCTCGTCCCACAGAGCGTCGCGGTCGCGCTGAGGTGTGATGCGAGCGCGGCGAGCTGCGACTGGAGCTGCGAGCTAGCCTCGGGATTGATCGCACCGACGCTTCGGAGGAACGCTGAGGTCGGTAGCGCGAGCGACACGACGTGACACAGCTCGGCGCCCCTGCGGACCGTCCCGACGGTCCGATTCGCGAAGGCCGAGCCGAGCGCGTTCGCTTCGGCGTGCGAGAGCTGTCCGCTCGCGAGCGACGACGTGAGCGTCGTGCGCGGCACCTCGTACCACTGCGTGGTCGTCACCGACGTGGGTGCCACGCTCGGCAGCCTGAGGTACAGCGCGCTCGGAGTCTCGATCATCGAGAGTGCAAGACCCCGCGCGTTGAGCGTGAGCGCGAACCGCTGCGTCGGGCGCTCGCTCGCCGCGCCGCTGAAGGTGAACGAGGATGCGAACATGCTGCCCGCCCCCGCGGGTGCCTGTCCACCGAGGGCGCCGGCGACGGCGACGTCGCCGTCGAAGCGGTAGGCAGAGGCCGCGAGCAGTGCCGATCGGGCGCTCCGGACGAGCTGCGCCGCGGAGAGGGTCGTCGTCGTGGTTGTCGACGTCGCGGTCGTCCCACACGCACCGAGGAGCCCGCCAGTTGCCACGAGGACGCCGAGCTGCCACAACCGCATCGCACACCCCTTTCGGCGAGCTTGGGTGAGCATAGCACGGATGTGGTCCCAACGACTGTCGACTCCGACGCCGCTCGCCGCGTCCGCGTGCGAGCACGTCAGAGCGGCGCATCGAGGTCTTCGACGTGTCGGTCACGTACCGCCGAGCGCGGACAGTGGTCCGCGAGCGCGCAGAACCTGCACTCAGCGCTCGGCGTCGCGTACTCCCAGAGGGACGCTGGGATGGAGCTCGGCTCGTCGCGCGCATGCGCAGGGACGCGACCTTCGACCGCGCGCCACTCGAGGAGCCGAGCGACGAGCGCGCGAGTGACCCTCAGTCCCTCGTCGATGAGGTCGTCGTCCACCTCCTGAGACGTGGTCGTCCCCGCCTCGATGTCAATCCACCCCACGGCCGCGACCGGCTGCTGGAACGCTGCGTTGAGCAGCGCCTCGAACGCGAGCGAGCTCACGACGACGTCGTGCGCCTCGAAGCGCTCGGCAACCACGACGCGCGTCACCGCCCCGGACTCGTCTGCAAGGTCGAGGTCAGCTCGGCTACGCAGCCGAAGTTGCCCGCGCATGCGCGCGTCCGCCCGTCGAGACGCCCGAATCGACGTCGCCTCGCTGATGAGCCCGAGCGTCTCGATCGCGACGGCGAGCGCCTCCTGCTGCGCAACCATGCGCTCGCTGTTCGAGGCCCGAAGAGAACCGAGGCCGACGATCCACTCCCACGCCCAGCCCGCCAGGCCGTCAGCGTCGACTGCCTCACGTCCTCGACGAGCGCCTCGCAGGATCTGCCGGTAGACGTCGGCCGGCGTAGCGGCGGGGTCCCTCGTAGCTGCCCAGGTCGTGACGACGTCCATCGCGAGCACGTGTCGCACCACCGTCACTGAGTAGCGAAACGGCTCAGCCGGTAGCGCTGCCCTGAGCGCGCAGCCAAGGCGTAGAGTCCGCACGCTGAGCTCTGCTGGGGAGCCGCCGAGTGGGCGAAGGATCGTCTCGAGCGACACCCGTAGGTCTCGTGCACGGTGTGCTACCACGGATGCTTCGCTCTCCCTCTCGGCCTTCGGCGCGACGCCGCCCCTCGCCCCGAGACGCGCGAGCATGGTCGGGGCGTCCAGCTACGAGCGTGCATCTGGCTGCTCACTGGGTCCCTCGCCGTCAGCGACACCCACCTCAGCGTACGCCGTGCACGAGGCTCGCACCGGGCAGTGAGCGCAGTGCGGGTTGGGCTCTTCGGGCGGATCGTCGCCGAGGGTGAGCCGGAGCTTCTCGATCGCCTGCTCGAGGCGCGACGCCGCGAGCTCGAGCGCCTCGGCGTCGAGGAGGAGCTGGCGAAGCTCCACCTCGTCGACCCCGGGACCGAGCAGCAGGATCGATGCCGGCGGCGGATCGTAGCGGAGCGCACCGAGGATGGCGTAGAAGGCGAGGTCGTTCTCTTGGCTCACAGCGAGCGGGACCGACGACTTGACCTCGATGATCTGGAGCGGGTGGTCGGTCGGTGGACCCCCGACGACGACGTCGAAGCGGCCACACAG
>SIRY01000241.1 GCA_004366215.1 Actinomycetota bacterium
GCGCTTCTTAGGAGGGTCTCTGTCAGCTGACGCCGATGGTCGTCCTTGCGTCTGCGTCGCCACAGCGAGCTCCTTCCCTGGTCGTGCACGCTCGATCCATCGAGGTGCCAGTCCTGTTCTTAGATTCGGTTATCCGTGGTCGAAGTTGAGTTCAAGATGACGATGTCAACCCGCCGGTTCATCGCCATGTTCTGGGGCGACGTGTTCGGGACCAACGGGTGCGTCGCGCCGAAGCCCGTCGCGCTGAGCCGGTTCGGGTTGATTCCGTCGACCTTCCAGAGTCGCTCGAGCACCGTCACCGCACGTACCGCCGACAACTCGAAGTTCGAGGAGTACGGCCCCCCGACGATCGGCGCCGAGTCGGTGTAGCCTTCCACCGCGATGTCGTTCGGGATCGCTCGAAGCACGCGTGCGACGGTGTCGACGACGGCATCACCCACCGGACCAAGTGCGGCCGAGTCGGTGGCAAAGAACACCTTGTCAGAGAGGATGCGAACCACCACGCCGCGCCGCTCGACGACGACCTGCGCGTCCTGGGAGAGCCCCTGGGAGGCCAGTGCCTGGACCACTTGCTGAGCGATCTCGGTCGCACTGGGCGTGCCAGCTCCGGGCTCTGGGATCGACAGCTGAGGAGGACCCGGGGTCAGACCCGGGTGCGTGATGAGCGACGAGTGCTGGAGCAGGCCGCGCCCCCCGTGCTCGACGCTCTGGAGCTGCATCTGCGAGAACGTTTGGAGGAGCCCGGTCTTGAACTCGTCGAACTTTCGGACTGAGATCGAGCTCATCGCGAACAACACCACGAAGAGCGCGAGGAGCAGCGTGATCATGTCCGAGTACGTGAGCAGCCAGCGTTCTGAGTTCTCCGCCTCCTCGCTGTGGAGCCGACGCCGACTCATCTAGGCAGCCTTCTTGCCAGAGGACGCACGAGCGCGGTCGCGCTGAGCCTGGTGCGCCTGACGCTCCGCCGTCGAGAGGAACGACAGGAGCTGCTGCTCGAGGAGGCGCGGCGAGGCACCGGCTTGGATCGCGAGGATGCCGTCGATGACGAGGAGCCGCGCTTGCACCTCCTGCTCCGAGAGGTGTGCAAGCTTGTTCGAGATCGGGAGCCAGAAGACGTTGGCCGTCATGACGCCCCACAGGGTCGCGGTGAAGGCGCCCGAGATCGCCGGACCGAGCGTCTGGGGCGACGAGAGGTTTGCGAGGACGTGGATGAGCCCCATCACCGTGCCGAGGATCCCGAGGGTCGGGGCGTAGCCGGCCATGTCCTTGAAGAACTTGGCACCCGCACGGTGACGGGCACCCATCCCCTCGAGGTCCGCCTCGAGGATCTCGCGGATCTTGTCCCCCTCGACGCCGTCGATGATGAGCTGCATGCCCGAGCGAATGAACGGGTCTCGAAGCTCACTCGTCGCTGCTTCGAGCGCAAGGACCCCCTCTCGTCGCGCCATCTCGGCGAAGCGAACGAGCTGAGCGACGCTCTCTTGAGCGCTGGGCGCCTTGGCCATGATCGCGCTGCGAAGGGCGCCCACGATGCTGCCGATCTCCTTGAACCGTCGACCGGCGAGAGAGACCCCGACCGTGCCGATGAGGACGAGTACCATGGCTGAGGGCGCGATGAGCGCGGCGGGGTTGCCCCCGTCCATGATCATCGCGGTCAAGATGGCGACGAGCGCAACGAGGATGCCGACAGGCGTCGCGACGTCCATCGCTAGTTCCTCCCCTCACCATCGAGGACCGCAAGGCCATGGTGACAGCACCGCGCGAACACCGCGGCCTTGTAGGCGACGGCGGCCTCGACGACGTCTTCGACGCGCTCCCGCACGACGTAGGTCGCCCCGGTCACGAGCGTGATCACCGTGTCAGGGGTCGCTTCAACCCGCTCGATGGCGTCAGCATTGAGGATGAGAGGCGATCCCGACAAGCGTGTGACCTCGATCACGACGTTCCTCCTTGCTAGGTGACTATCGGCACCACACCGAGCCGGCTGAACCCACCAGTGGTGGTACCCGCACTGCGAGCATGGGTCGGGGCGAGCCGGCCTAACGTCGTGCACTCACGGCGCTCAGCGTCGGCTCGCCCCGCTCAGCGGCGCGCCGCGGTCCGACTCGCGCTGGCACCTACGCCATCTGGACGAGGCTCTGGAGTACCGTCGCGGTCGTCTGGACCACCTTCGTGTTGGCTTGGTAGTCCGTCTGAGCCACCACCAGGTTCGTCAGCTCCGACCCGATCGAGACGTTCGACGACTCAACCGCACCTCCGACGAGCTGGCCGAGACCTGCGGTTCCCGGGGTGCCGAGCTGGGCGACACCCGAGTTCGTCGTAGCTGCGTAGAGCAGGTTGCCTTGCTTGGCAAGGCCCTCGGGGTTGGCGAACTGGGCGAGGGCGATCTGGCCCAGCACCTGGGTGCGCCCGTTGGCGTACGTACCCTCGATGAGGCCGTTGGCACCGATCGTAAAGCCCGACAGCGCCCCCGAGGGGTAGCCGTTCTGGTCAGTGACCTGCACCGTCGGTGCGCTGGCAGCGAACTGGGTCACCGCCTGGGCCGTGCCCGGCGTCGGGAAGGTGAGCGCCATCTGGTAGCCGGCGGGGAGGTTGTAGGAGCTCGGGAAGCCGCCGATGGCGAGCTGGTCCGGGTTCGCAGCCGACGCTCCCGAGATCGAGGCGATCTGTCCCGTCGCGGGGTTGAAGGTGACCGTCTGAGAGGCGGCGCCGCCGACGGTGAGCGCGACGGGCGCCGACTGACCTGGCGGGGTCGTCTGTGCAGTCAAGACCCACTCGTTCGCGGTCGTTGAGGGGGTGAAGGTGAGCTGGATCGGCACGGGATTGCCAAGGTCGTCGTAGCCGGTCGTCGTCACCACGACAGGGTTCGTCGACCCAGCAGGCAGGTTGCCCCCGAGGGTGATCGTGCTCGTCGCGACGGGTTGGGCAACCTGCCCCTGAGGAATCGTCAGCGCCTGCAACGGCGCATTCTGGTTGATCTGGCCGTTCGCGCTGGGGACCCACCCCATGACGAGCGCACCCGAGCTCGTCACGAGCTGTCCCGCACCGTCGAGCTGGAGCGCACCGTCACGGGTGTAGTAGTTCTGGCCACCCTGGTTGACCACGAGGAATCCAGGTCCCTGGATGGCGACGTCGGTGGCCGTACCCGTCTGCACGATCGTGCCTTGGGAGAAGTCAGTCGGTGTCGCTGCCACGCGCACGCCGGAGCCGACGACGAGGGGGTTGGTCCCGCCCACCTGACCCGGCACCGGGCCCCCGGCGGCCGACTGCTGTTGGTAGAGCAGATCCGCGAACTCGGTCTGCGTCGCTTGGTAGCCTGTCGTGTTCGCGTTCGCGATGTTGTTCGCGATGTTATCGAGCCACTCCTGGTTCGCCTCGATCCCAGAGATCGCACTCGAGAGCGACTTCGTCATCCTCGCCTCCTCACTGCCTGTGTCCTCCTGCCTCTTGGAGCCTCACGCCCTCTAGGTCGAGGGCACGAGATGTTGCCCGTCATGCTCAGGGTTCGCCCTTAGGCGCCCTGGCCTGGGGACGCCGACCCTGCTGCCCCAGCCGCCTCTGCCGTGCTCGCGGTGGTCGAGCCGCTTGGCACCATCCCAACCGCGATGACCGCGCTGATCGGCACGCTCTGGCCTGCCACGTCGAGCACGATGCCAGACGGACTCTGCCCGACGCCTTCCACGGTGCCCGCGAGTTGGCTCGAGCCCACTTGGTACGTCACGCTCTGGCCGATGAGTGCGCTCGCCTGCAGCACGCCCTCCGTCGAGGTGAGCTGCGACAACGCGCTCTGCATCGTCGAGAGCAGCTCAACCATCGACAACGACGACGTCTGCGACACCATCTGCGAAGGGTCCATCGGCGAGAGTGGACTCTGGTTCTCGAGCTCGGTGACGAGCAACGTCAGAAACTCGTTCGCAGTCAGACTCGCTACCGACGACTGCGTCGGGCTGGACTGGCCGAGGCTGCCCACCCCCCCTTGGCCAAGACCGCCAACCGCCATGGTCATCTCCGTTCCTCCTTCACCCTGGTTGCCTCATATCCAGGTGTCGACCCGCAACCCTCGCCGTAGGGGAGCCCGTGCTACCGAGTGAGCATCGGCGGGTCCTGCGAGAGGCTCGCGTCCGAACGCACGTTCGGCCTCGTCGCTCCTCCCCTGGCCACCCTCTCCGCCACCACCGGCCGTAGCTCCTTGCGACAGCACGTGCTCGAGGAGCCGCGCTGTCTCTGGTCGCTCCACCTGGAGCTGCACGAAGGTGCCTAAAGCCGTCTCGCGCACGGTCGCGCGCAGGCGACCGAGCTCTGGCGGCGCGAGGTTCACGACGACCGACCGCGGGCCACCCTGGACCACGGCGCGCAGAACCCCACCGAGCGCGCTGATGGGCATCGGTGGACCGAGGAGCGCTTCTGCCACGACGAAGGACGCGGACCCCGCGACCTCGATCGCTCCCGGACTGAGCCCAGCGACGCTGGCGAGCCCCGTCGACAGACTCGTGAGAGACCCGAACGCGCTCACGAGAGGCACGCTGCTCTCGGCAGCGTCCCCTCGTTGGGCCTGCTCGCGGGGTGCTTGGGGAACCGGCGGCGCAGCCGACGCCGCCGCTCGACGAGCGACCACGACGTCCGACTCAGACCCACGCGTCGCGGTTGGCGCCCGGCTGTGGTCCGCCGGCAGGCCTGCCTCGAGGAGAGGAGTCGTCGTCGCCGCGCCTTGGAGCGCGTCTGCGCGAGCACGCTCGCCGCCTCGGAGCGGGTCGAGGGTCCCCTGAACCTCCGGCTCGGTAGGCGGAGAAGCTGCGACGGCTCGCGGCCCTCTGCCTCCACCCAAAGGCGCTTCCTCCTCCAGCGAGCCGCCACGAGACCTGCTCGTCGGAGCAGCAGCGGCTACCGTGGGAGCCGACGCGGTAGCTCGAGCACGCTCTTGCGCCACCGCGACCGTGGGCGCTGTGGCTTCGCTCCGGGCGCTCGAGGGGGCAGGACCGGCACGCTCGCGACTCGTCGAGACGACGCCAGGGTTCGTCAGCTCGCCGCTGCGTGGAGCGCTCCACGCCACCTGCGCGAGCGTGAACTGCACCGAGGGGTCGACCTCGGAGGACGCACGGGTGCGCTCGGCTCGCTGTCGACCCGGGTGCTCCTCGCGAGCCGGGAGGGAGCGAGGCGCACCGAGCGACGTCGCTGCCTCCCCGGAGCCTGCGTGGGGCGACCCGGACCCGCGGACGTGGTCTGAGCCGCGCTGGCGCTCGGGCACCACCTCCTCGTGCGCGAGGAGGAGGGCGAACGCAGCTGAGGTGCCGCTCGGCGTGGCGTGGGCTGCCGCGAGAGGCGCGGGCTCTGCTGAGTCAAGCGCTCGCACCGGTGCCACTCGCACCTCCCTCCATGAGCGCGGTCACCTTGGCCACGTAGGCCTGCGTCTGGGGATAAGGGGGGATGCCACCGTAGGCTTCGACGGCGCCATCACCCGCGTTGTAGGCTGCGAGCGCTAGCGGCACGGAGCCAAACGTCGCCAGCTTCTGCGCGAGCAGCTTCGCTGCTCCCCAGATGGCCTGCGTGGGGTTGTACGGGTCGACGCCGAGCGACGCCGCCGTCTGCGGCATGAGCTGCATGATGCCTTCAGCCCCCGCGGACGAGACCGCGAGCGGGTTGAAGTCGGACTCGACCTGCGCGACAGCCTGGAGCATGCCCGGTGGGAGCCCGTAGGCCGCGCTCGCTGCCTCGAACGTGCTCGCGTACGCTTGCACCTGGGAGCCGTTCGACGACGCAGTCGCGAGCGGGACGGTCGCCGTGGGATCGCGAATCTCAGTCGGCGTGCCGACAGGGGCGAGCTCCACCGACGAGCCCGTCGCTGGTGCCTGGATGACCATGCCGTTGCCTGCGTAGATCGCGACGTGGTAGGCGGGGTTGCCGTAGAAGACGAGGTCACCCGGCTGCGCCTGAGCGAGCGAGGGGACCTCGACGCCGACCTGCTCCTGCTCGGCAGCGGTCCGCGGCAGCGTCACCCCCGCTTGCGAGTAAGCCCACTGCACGAGCCCTGAGCAGTCGAAGCCGGACGCGGGCGACGCTCCGCCCCAGACGTAGGGCACCCCGACCTCGCGGCTCGCAGCTGCGAGGGCCACCGCTCGAGCCTGCGGATCCCCGACCGCCCCTGGCTGAGTGAGTGGCAGCGTCCCGACAGGGACGAGTCCCCCGAAGGGATCGGTCGAGGAACCGAGCACCGCAGGCGGCGGGGCGCTCACCGTGGTCGAGCTCGTGCCTACCGGCGCGACCTCTTGCACAGGAGCGATCGCTGCGAGCGCTGCGTCGAGCGCGCTCGCAAAGCTCGCCGGACCGGCGGAGCTCGTGGCAGCCTGGGCCAGCGTCTGGGCGAACTGCTCGATGGCTCCAACCTCGGGCGGCGTGAAGCCTGAGACCGGCATCGTCATGGTCGGCTCCTTAGCAGTCGGGTTGCGTAGGCGTCGAGGACACGGCCGAGCTCCAGGCGCTCGCGCCAGCGCCGCTCGTCTCGACGA
>ML178778.1:0-3005 GCA_004366215.1 Actinomycetota bacterium
CTGTGTCGGCCGAGCGTCCGTAGCTGCCTCTGCGATCGTGCCAACGACGGCCGCCTATCGCCGGACGTTGCCCTACCTCTACATAGGCCCGCGTGCTTGCGTCGACTCTGGTTGCGATGGGCACGCGAGACCACTTGCGGCCCCGCCTTTGTGACTGCAACGTGCGTGCGACCGAGGTAGGCGTCGTCTCCCTGACCACTCTCGACGTGACCTCGGCGTGAGCCTGCTAAGGAACGCGAGTGCCCTCGACCGGAGAAGGAGCTCTGGCGTGAGGCATCATGGATTCGCAACGTCCAGCCGCACCGCGCTCAGATGTGAGGACACGATGGTCACCGTCGTGGTGGTAGCGCATCACGCCCGCCTCGAAACGCGGCCGACGTGCGTGGCACAGCCGACCCCGACCGCACCCTGGGAAGCCTCGCTCGCATCGAGCGGAGCGGGCGATGGCCTCCCGACGCTGAAGACCAAGCGATCACGGCGCAGAGTCCCACCGATCGGGTCCAGCAGCGAGGAGCGCGTCGGCCACGTCGAGGCAAGCACAGGTTGACCGTGGGGGAGTGAGCCTTCGTAGCGAGAGGTCACCCGGGTCGTCAGAGCGACGGGGGTGGTGGCCACGCCCGCAGCCACTCACCAAGGTTCTCTGAAGATTGGTCTAGCAGGTTCGCGGACCGTGAACGCAGTGAAGCTCCCACGAGTCAGCCCCTCTGTGTTGCTGGGATCGGAAGATTGCCAGCAGTGACCCTGCCACGCCAAAAGAAGGACTTGTGTAGCGAGGACTTCGATACGTGCACGGTCGACACTGCTCCTGCCGACCTGCCGCACGCGAGGCCAACCGAGCGCGGTCAATGGCGAGTACAGCCGGAGCGGCGAAGCTTTCCCTGGTTCGGCTACCCCATCCTTACCTCTTGTAGCGAGAGACGCTCTGACTTCAACTGTGTTCCACAGATCCCCCACCTCGGTCGCGCGACCCTCCGAACCGCTCCCCCCCCTTCATCCAACCGAGCTCTCCGGCGCGCTCGCCGACTCACGCGTCGAGCTCCTTCAGAAGCTCGTGGTACTACCAAGTCGACGCCCTGTGGTTGCCCTACGCTCCTCGGGTCACGCCATGAACTCTGCCGCTGCCCCGTACCTACTGGGCGTTGTGGGCAGTGCTCGAGCGCCCTCACTCAGCCGATACGGTGCACACAGTGCTGAGAGCAACTCGCCTAAGCGAGCTGAGCGTCCTCGCGGACGCGTGTGCGCCTCAGCTCGACCACGACAACTCTAAACCTCGGTGGCCTCGGGCTTTGAATCGGGGCTCCCTGGCCGGTCACCTCTGGCCGTGCCAACGTGGCACGACGAACCCAGATGCCGAGTCGCGCCACCACCGCTGAGGATTAGCTCCTCAGCACGTACGCCGCGCCTTCTAGAGAAGGCTCCTCACTCCACGACTGCACGGTGGTGGAAGCGCTTCGGCGGCCCCTCAATGACTGCTCAGGCCTCAGCGTGCGGAGACCCACGTGTCCGCCGAGCCGCGGAGGGTCGAGTTCGGCCCAGGCGACTGTGAGATCGACCGTCATCTGAACTCGTCACCAAAACGTCCTCAGGGCTCTCCCTCGCTTCTGCTCCCCGTAGGGTCGCCCGCGCGACGCTCTCGCGTCATCGATTCGCGGCGGTTGGTAGACGGCTTACGCGCCGCAAGGACCTCGACGCTCTACCTCTACCCCTCTTCGGAGCCGCTCACGGCGTCTCTCGTGATTCGCGCCTGTTCTCACCACGTCGACGCCCGGTGCGACACCTGAAACGCCATGCGGGTGCCCTCAGCGACGCCTGGAGGCGCTTTGTGATTCCACACCCCTCCCCGGTGTCGTTCGGTCTAACAACTGCCACGGGAGAGCGTGGAGCGGGCGTCGGACCCCAGCCCTGCCACGCTCTCCTAGTCACAGCGCTGACACGTTGCCGCAGCGAGCCCGAGATCCGTCCTTGCGCGTCTTCATTCTCCGACACTCTCCAACATTCCAGCACGACTGCCTGTCGCTGCGTCACGAACAGCACGGTGCCCTGCACGACCTCGAGTTCCTTACCACGATGCCTCCAGAGATGCCCCGGCACCTCGTCGTCATGCCGACGCGGCTCAGTGCAGGTCGGTCGCGCGAGCGATTACGGCGAGATCCGCGCTCTCCACCGTGCTGGTCGTCCGCACTGAGAACCGTAATCCTGTCGGCTGCCCGGCGTTACTGGTCTCGAACGAGCGGTGCTCCGCGTGCACTCACCAGGGGTCACATCAGAGGCCCACCGCTGGCATCATCACCCCCGTTCTCCATTACGCAAGGGAGCACACTCCGGCTTGCAGGTCTGTCTTCCTCACCAGCGAACCCCGAGACGCTGCTAACCCAGTTGGTGGAGTACGGATCACCACCCGCCGGCGAGCGAACTCTCCGAGGTGAACAAGCGCAGCTCGCACCGTATCACGGGCGCATCAACGCCGTGCGCGACAGCACGAACGGTGTCGCTCGCTCTCGCACCTCCTCCAACAAGCAACGCAAGCCTCGCAGCAACGTCGTGTCGCCGTCGTCGCGCACACCTTCCGCGACGCACCGCTCGACCATGCCCTCTGGGCGTCGCCGCTGCCACGCCACGGCCGCTCGCCTCGCCACAGCGTTCTCGGCTCGAACCACTCGGGACCGTCATGATCTGCTGGTGCGATCCCCCACCGCGGGACACTCCACGATCACCTCTGGCGAGAGCAGGGGACACGCCACAACAAGTGGATCACCTCATCGCAGAGGCCGGCTGCACCCTACTGCGAACTCTGCGCTCCTCTCCCGCCACGCCACCCTGACCACCACCGGACGACTTGTCGCAGCACTCCACCAGATGGAGAGGTGCCCTCCCTGAACGACGAGCTCGCGTCGGGTCGCTCCCATCCCGAACGCACCACTCGCCGAAGAGATCTACCGCAGGTAGGCTGACACCTACTACGCGCCGACCACGGGCGCGCCCTCAACCTTGCACGACTCACGCCG
>ML178778.1:3015-3396 GCA_004366215.1 Actinomycetota bacterium
CACAGCCCCTCTCCTCGTCTGTTTCGACGACTCTGACCTGTGTCGCATCGTGCTGACTGCGACGGGTACCGCGTCCACCGCGGGGGTACCACACCTGCCCACGACGGAGTGTTTGACCCCGACGCCCCCAATTCTCAACCTCTGGCCTCATGGCAAAGGGATGTTGCCTCAAGCGGCTCGAGCGTGCTTCGCGCCCTCGCCCGCCACGATGGGTGTTGATGTCCGCCACGCCGTCCGCACGTCTCCTACTGCCCACACGCGACCCAGCGCCACACGCCCACATCTGCTACGTCGTCGACCTCGCCCGATTCGACGCGCGTCACTCATGCGAGGGTCACACACCGCTATGGGGCCAACCTAACGCACACTGCTTCGCTCGTG